>PFAJ01000036.1 GCA_002773695.1 Candidatus Doudnabacteria bacterium CG10_big_fil_rev_8_21_14_0_10_41_10
TCCCCCCGCTGTCATATATAAATAACCGGCGAATATTATCATAACAAGCGCCAAAAGTACCGCCACGCCCAACGCCCAGCGATAAATATTTACAATACAGAACGCGAGATTTTCACTGTCGGCGCAAGGTCCTTGCCTTTCTGCCTGCGCCAAAGCAGTTGCCGGGAATAAAACATTCAGAGTAATCAAAACCAGTAAAGCAAATATTGTTTGTTTCTGTAAGCTTTTTAACATGGTTTTATTTTAGCGCAATATTGGAACTGTCGCAAACGGATCATGAATTTTGGTTTATCCAAAGGTAAGCCAGGCATATTTTATATTTTGGGGAGAAAGAGATGTTAGTTGCTCACCGTCTAAACATTAGACCTGTTGTTTAATAAGTATTAATAATAAAATGATGATATAAAAGTTAGCTTAATTAAAACAAAAACCAAAACAAAATGTTAAATATTAATAGAGCTCTTAAACAAACGAGGTTTTGTCTAACATTGACGGACTTAGGGCCGGAAGAGTTTCTGGATTTCCTCCCTGGCTTTACCGAAGCATTAAAGCGCAAGAAGAAACGGGGCTATGAGAGCAATCCTGATCATGAGCGTTCAATCGAGGTTGATAGAAAGGGCTTTGTGCCTTCTGCTTCTGACAAGCTGTTCTTCGTCCTTTTTTACGATAAATGTTACCCCACCTATAATGTTGGGACTTTCTTCTATAATTGTAACAGTTCCAACGCTATGAAAAGGCAAAAATACTTAAGTGGCATTTTAGAATAGGCTTTAGGAAGAAAACTGGTTTTACCGAAACGGCAGTTAAAGAACGTGGAAGATTTCCTCAAGACCTTTCCCGAAGCCAGGGAGATATTCATCGACGGCACGGAAAGACCGATTCAGAGGCAGGAAGCCAGACAAAAGCGAAAAGCCCACTATTTCGGCAAGAAACACCGCCATACCGGGAAAAACTTAATTATCAGCGACAGAAAAAACGAATTGGCTTTCTAAGCAAGACCGTGGAAGGCAGAACCCATGACTTTAGCATGTTAAAGGAACACGCCCCGCCTAAGTATATTCCGGTGGCTGTCGGCAAAGAGTGGACTTAGCTTTTAAGGGATACAAAAAGCAGTGCCCTATTCATCCCGTATCCATGCCGGTTAGAAATCCCCGAACCTGCGAACTTTCCCAAACTATCAAAGAATAAAACAACCAGGAATCCCGAATCAGAGTCTTGGTTGAACACGCTGTCGGCGGGATTAAGATGTTCCGAATCACCACTGATGTATTCCGCAACAAACTTAAGGACTTTGATGACACCGCGATGCTCATATCTAGCGGACTCTGGAATAACCATCTCTCGATGAGGTGAAAATTCCTAAATCCACGGAAGCAAGCATTTATTGGAAATATTATTAAGCAACAGGTCTATTTATTAACTCATTTTGACATGGAACAACACAACCGGAACTGTTCGGCAACGGATCCTCCGGCAGTAAAACCAAATCAGGATTGATGGTTCGCAATATAAGAACGGCGGCAAACAAGATAATAATGCCAATAAACGCATTGGTAAATTTTTCTTTAGCGGAAGCGACTCTTTGCGCGTCTCCCCCCGCTGTCATATATAAATAACCGGCGAATATTATCATAACAAGCGCCAAAAGTACCGCCACGCCCAACGCCCAGCGATAAATATTTACAATACAAGAAGCAAGGTTTTCTAAGCCGGAGCAGGGACCTTGGCCGGAGAGGACTGCACCATTTGAACCGGGTACCCCTGCCGCAAGACCCTCTCTCGGCAAAAATGGTGTCGCTGGTTCGGGTCCTTCATTTTCAGGATCAGCAACAACAGCGAGCCCGGCGATATAATCCTCTAAACAACTCCCCGCATCAGTCGCGCCTGCAGAATTATTATATAAACCATAAGAACCACTATCAATTAAAATCCACGCAAACATTTTATCTATTCCAGCCTCGCATGCCGTATTCATAATAGTTTTCAACTCTCCACAAAGATTTGAAGATCTCCCTCCAACTGGCAAACCAAACTCTCCCAAAATTAGACTGTTAGGGTCGTGACCGGACATTTCTAAAACGCTTCGAATAGTTTCGATGTCCGCGCTTAAAATGCTACCGTCGTCCCCCAACAAAATTGGGTTGATCGATTCATAAGACGAATAAGAGAAGACGTCTGCATCCACGTTTGGGATAACATCAAACAAAACACTGGGCATGTCTCTTAATAAAAGATCGTTAACAATATTAAATTCTACGGCGCTTTTGACATTCGTTGCGCCTGAAGCGCGAATCCCGGCAGTCCGGTTATTAATCCAATCAATAAAACCTTCCACATTTCCTTCGGGAATCGAGGTGGAGCCATAAGCCGAGCCGTTATAAATTTGATTGTCTCCTTCCCAGTTTGAAAGAATAAATTCTTTGTCCGAAAAATTTGCTGCCAGGTAACTTGAAAATTCTTGATATTCTTGCTACATTTTCTGAATATTTTCAGGAGTATAAAAATTCGGATCTATAAAATTTGCCGTATTACAATCTGAATAAGATGTCCCGTCAAACGCAGAAATCATCACGGTTTTGTATTGTGAGTCAGATAAAATTGCGTTAAAGTCTGGATGTTTCGCTAAATCAACCAGAAAAAAATTATCTATGCAACTGCCGCCTTTATAATCTTGATCCGAACGGGCGCTCATGGTAATGCGGATGCTTCCTGTACCAGTCCCTTTTGCCAAAGTATTTCCATCCATAATTGGGTCGTTGCCGGTTCCTTAGATTGTCCCTCCCCAATAATAAACACCGACATCGCCGGCACTGCAGCTTTGGGCTTTTACCGTCGCAGGAGTAACCAAGGCAAAAACCGCTACTAGTGCTACTAAAGAAAATATTATTGTCCTTTTCATAAATTTTAATTTTACAATTTTGGTTTAGTTTCGAAAAACCCCGTTGCCTGCTCGAACGCGTACGCTGCCTGAAGAAGCCTTCCTTCTTCAAAATGCGACGCGATAATTTGTAATCCCACTGGTAAACCGCGGGTAAACCCTGCCGGCACCGATATCGCCGGAATCCCTGCCAAACTCATCGAAGTCGTATAAACGTCGGCTAAATACATTTGCATTGGGTCGCCAGATTTTTCTCCCAGTTTAAATGGAAGGGTTGGCGAAACTGGCCCGAGCAACAAATCATATTTTTCAAAAACCTTGGTAAAATCATTTTTAATAAGCTGACTAACTTTTTGAGCTTTTTTATAATACGCATCATAATACCCGGACGACAAAGCGTAAGTTCCCAAAATTATTCTGCGTTTGGCCTCTTGCCCAAATCCAATATCTCGTGACTTTCCATAAACTGAAAGTAGGTCTGTTACTTTAAACTTTGCGTCGCGTTCCACTGAAAATCCGTATTTGATGCCATCGTAACGAGAAAGGTTCGAACTGACTTCCGATGGTATAATTATATAGTAAATGGCCAAAGCATAATCCATATACGACAAATCCACTTCTTCCACCTTGGCTCCCAACTCTTCGAACTTTTTTATCGCATCGCGAACAGGCCCTTCAACGTCTTTTGACAAACCTTCCACAAAAAATTGTTTTGGAACGCCGATTTTAAAACCGGCAATATTTTTTCCTAAAAAAGTTTTATAATCCGGTACTAGGCGACCAGAAGAAGTCGCGTCTTTTTTATCGTGCCCGGCCATTGCAGACAGAACCAGAGCGCAGTCCTCCACCGTTTTTGTTATTGGTCCCGGACTGTCGGTCGAGGATGCCATCGCTATAATCCCGTACCGCGAAACTCGACCATAGGTTGGCTTCAGTCCAACTGTATTTGTAAAACTGGCAGGCAGTCGGATAGAGCCACCGGTGTCGGTCCCGGTAGAGAACAAAACTTCGCTTGATGCGACAGAAACCGCCGAACCCCCGGAAGATCCGCCGGGAACAAGCGATGTATCAAACGGATTTTTGCTCGGACCAAAATCGGAATTTTCTGTCGAAGCCCCATGCGCGAAAGCGTCCAAATTGGTTTTTCCTACCATAACCGCGCCGACCGCTTCCAATTTTTTTACAACAGTTGCAGAATAAGGTGGAATATATTCTTTCAAAATATTCGATCCGGCAGTTGTTTCTACTCCTTTGGTGCAATAAATATCTTTATGCGACATAGGGATCCCTAATAACGGATTGACATCAGTCCCTGTGTCAAATCTAATTTGCGCGGCTTGGGCCTGTTCCAACGCTTTTTTTTCGGTCACTTTTAAAAACGCGTGAACTTTTTCATCCACCGTTTTGATGCGCGCTAAAGAAGCCTCGGTTAATTCTTTAACCGAAAGTTTTTTGTCTTTTAATAAAGCGTGCGCTTTTGAAATTGTTAGATCGGTTATGTTCATTGCCAGGTTGTCATCCCCACCACAGCGGAGGGATCCCTTGTTTAACCTTTCTTCCAATGATTAAGGGATTCCCCGACAAGCTCGGAATGACAGATTAAAGGACAGACTTCACTTTAATAAACCTCTCTTCCCGCGCCGGAGCGTTTACCAAAATCTTTTCGGCGATTCCGGAATCGTAAGCTACATCCTTGCGAACAGTATTTTCATTTTCATTTTCTGCCAAATCCAAATCAACCGAGGAAGTGTCAACTGCTTTCAGTTTCTCAAAATATTCCAATATTGTAGACAACTCGCCTGCCAACTTTTCTTTTTCAGTATCAGTTAGGTCGATTCGCGCAAGCGAAGCAATCTTTTCTAGTTCCTGTTTTGATATTACCATAGGATAAATATACCGCAATCTTTAAGTAAAATCAACCATATTAAGTCTGTTATTATGACGCAAATCAAGATCTATTCGCAATCAACACAAACCCTAAAATAGATTCTGAATTCAGCCTTCGTAGCCACTTCGGCGAAGTAGGCTCAAATTCAAAATGATATTAATGGTTAAAATTGAACAAATTTGATATAATAATACGTGTAAAAAATTAACAAAATAAGGAAACTAAATATATGTTTGGATGGATAATTTTAATAGTAGTCGCCGCCATAGTTCTTTGGCTAATTGGCGTATATAATGGGCTAATCCGAAGCCGAAACCGGGTAGACGAAGCTTGGTCAGATATCGAAGTACAATTAAAAAGGCGTTACGATCTTATCCCCAATTTGGTAAATACCGTCAAAGGTTACGCCAAACAGGAATCAAGTGTGCTAGAAAACGTCACCAAAGCGCGAACCGCCGCCATGAACGCCGGTTCAATGCAAGAAAAACTGAAAGACGAAAATATGCTTTCTGGCGCGTTGAAATCGTTGTTTGCGGTAGCCGAAAGTTATCCAGATCTAAAAAGCAACCAAAATTTCATGCAGTTGCAAAAAGATTTAACCGACACCGAAGATAAAATCCAAGCGTCACGAAGATTTTACAACGGCAACGTCCGAGATTTCAACACCAAACTGCAAGTTTTCCCAACCAACATGGTTGCTAACATGCTTGGCTTCAAAACTCGCGAGTTTTTCGACATTGACGAGAAAGGTCCGGAAGGCCAGCCGGTAAATGTACAGTTTTAAAATCTCTACTGTCATCCCTAGCGTCCCCTGTCATCCCGAGCGAAGCCGAGGGACCACTTGCCTGACTTGAGAACCACAAACAAGCGATTCCTCGAATCGCTTCGATCCTCGGAATAACAAATCTTAGTTTATGTTAACTTACGATCATATTGATTCTAATAAAAGAAAGACGGCCGTGTTAATCACGGCCTTCTTGATTTTAATTATTGGTTTAGGTTTCGTTTTTTCCCAGGCCTATGACGCGCCAGCTTTTGTATTTATTGCCGTAATCTTTTCTACCACCATGTCTCTGGTTTCTTATTTTGTCGCTGACAAAATCGCGCTTGGACTCTCCCACGCAAAACAGGTTGATCGCGCAACCGTGCCGGAACTATACAAACTGGTTGAAAATTTATCAATCGCCGCCGGACTCCCTACCCCAAAAATTTATATCATCGAAGACTCTGCCCCCAACGCGTTTGCAACCGGACGAAAACCAGAACTGGCCTCGGTTGCTTTCACCACCGGCATCTTACAAAAACTTGAAAAGAAAGAATTGGAAGGTGTTATTGCCCACGAACTTTCCCATATTGGCAACTACGATATCCGGCTGATGACTATTGTGGTTGTGTTGGTGGGAATTTTGACATTACTTGCCGATTGGTTTTTGCGATTTTCTTTTTTTGGCGGACGACGAAAATCTTCAAACGGAAATGGCGGGCAGGCCCAGATAATTTTTATATTTGTCGGGTTAGCGCTGGCGATTCTTTCTCCTATTTTCGCGACGATTTTGCAGCTAGCCATTTCTCGCAAGCGAGAGTTTTTGGCAGATGCATCGGGAGCGTTGCTCACTCGTTATCCGGAAGGGTTAGCGAGCGCGCTTGAAAAAATTTCTGCTGATCATGAGCCTTTAGAAGTAGCCAACAAAGCTACCGCGCATTTATATTTCGCAAATCCTTTAAAAGATCAGAAAGGCCGTTCTACGGGATGGTTTAAAAAACTTTTCAACACTCACCCGCCGGCGGAAGAACGCATCAGCAAACTGCGCGGCATGCACAGTTCGATTTAGATCCCCTCCTTTGCAAGGAGAGATGGCCAAGGTACTAATATTTTTTGAGCGAAGTCGAGAATTGGGAAACCTATGTACTAATGTATATACGTTTTTTTGTGTAACAATCCCCGCTTTTTATAGCTCGGGGTATTCCCGGTTTTTGGGAATACTCTTTATCTGCTCGCGCGTGTGGTTTATTTGTACGCGAGCGCGTTTGATCAGGTTATTTCTTCCGTTTTTGCTCCACGGAACTTCGGATGGGCAAAATACCCTAATGCAAAAATTAGGGCTCTGCCGGAAATAATAAAACATTTTTCATTTTGATTTTACCTTAAAATATTCAAGCAACGTTTTTTCCCCTTCTATAACTTTGGTTTCAAATATATACAGTTCTCCATCTGCAAGCCTGAAATAATCTCTTAATGAATCGATTAGATCCTGACACGAGTAAGGAATAATAAACACACTTCTCTGAATTCTTAAAAAACCAAACTTGTACAACTGCTTCCTAATCGGATCTCTCCCGGTTCGATTTGACTCCGGAATATCAAACATTACCATCCGCCATTTTTTATCCCAAACTTTTGGCTTTTTTAATTTGAATTCAAGTCGTTTCGCTTCCAAAAGCCTCTTCTCCCCTTTTTTTGTGAGAATTATCCGCACTTTACCTTGTCGATTTTTAGTAGCTTTAATTAATCCGTGAGATCGTAGATTGTTATATGCTTGTCGGGATCTTCCTCGGTTATTGATTTGCTTATCGATTGCATCTACAACATGAGCTAATCCTGGAAAAACAATAACGCTGGCTACTACCCCCCGTCATACCTAAAACCTTTAAAGCAGTAACGGTGGCGTTTCTAATTTTGTGTTTTTGTTCTCTTTTCATTTTTCTTGAAGAGTTGTTTCTTCTCTCACTTTTTTATCATTTTGTCACGATCGTGACAAAATGATAAAAATCTAAAAAATAATTTTTAAAAATCAACCAATTAATAATATTAGGACTTACGCATTTGGCCGACTTCGAGACAGATTCTGCGGATTGGCCAAAGGTAACGTTTCCCTACATCGAGCGAAAAACGAAGTTTTTATAAGGTGCGAAGTCCGCCAAAGGCGGATCAGCCTCCGGTTGAAAATCGGCCAAACCTTATGACGCAGCCGCTTGCGAGACGGGCTTTGCCCGGCCGGAGGCGGCAAGTGTGTAAGTCCTAAATATTATAAATCCGGCCTGCTGGCAGGCCGGATTTACCTGCGTTTCGTTTCGTTGACCCCGAAATGACAACGATGTTGTCATTTCGGCAAGTCTTTTAGTATCTCTCGTGTCACGTCTGTTCGAAAACCTTTCGACGCAAAGCTCCGGGCAATCTGCAAATACTTCTTCCTCCCCTGCCGCTGCAATTTCAATAAAAACCGTTTGGCTACCGCCAACTCTTGATCCTCTGTAAAAAATTCCTCCAACACCTGGACAATTATTTCCGAGGGAATTTTCCTTTGCATTAGTTTAGTTTTGATGCCGTAATACCCAAAACTTTTATAAATCTTTAGATTCTCCACAAAAATCTGCGCGTAGCGTAAATCGTCCAAAAAATCCAAATCTTCCAGCTCACGCAGAACCTGAAAAATTATCTTTGGTGGATATTTTTTCTGTTGCAATTTTTCCTGCAACTCTCCCACGGAGCGCATTCGAATGCTCAAATATTTTATTGCCTGATCATAGGCTTTTTGATAGGTGTTTGTTTCTGACATGATAAAGTGTTATTCCGGAATCCGTATGAGATGGATATCCTCTTCTCAACTCGCCTTCCTTTGAAGACGAACAAAATCCGGGTTTATGATCCTGAATTCAGCCTTCGTAGCCACTTCGACGAAGTATACCCAAGTTCAGGATGACAGTGATAATCTGATATAATTATACCAAACAAACATGTTTGAACAAACAATAAAAAATTATCTCCTCGACCTTGTATTCCCAAAAAAATGCCTGGTCTGCAACCAATTTGATATTTGGCTATGCAAAAGTTGCCAGAGCCAAATCATATTTGAAACACCACAAATTTGTATTGTCTGTAAACAACCGTCAGTAAACGGGCAAACACACCCCAACTGCCAAACGAGAAATGTTCTCGACGGCATGCTAGCTGCCGGTAAATTTCATCAGCTACAAAATATCATCCACTCTTTCAAATACGAATTGGTTTCCGAAGTTTCGATACAGTTATCTAAAATCATGATCAATTTTATCGAAACCAATCAGCTCAAAGATTATCTAAAAAGTTTTACATTCATACCCGTCCCCCTGCATCGAACTAGACTGCGTTACCGAGGATTTAACCAAAGCGAATTGCTAGCCAAATATATTTCCGAAAAATTAAACACACAACTTTTATTAAATGTCCTAAAAAGAAATCGAAATACCTCACCACAAATTCTGCTGGATAAATCGCATCGAAAAAACAATATTCAAAACGCTTTTGTTTGCCCCTCGCCCGGATCGGTTAAAAATCTAAATATTTTATTGATTGATGACATTACGACCACCGGCTCGACTCTGAACGAATGCGCCAAAGTTTTAAAGCAAGCTGGCGCTCAAAAAGTCTGGGGTTTGGTGCTGGCGCATGGGTAGAGTTGAAAAAACTCTATAAAAACAGTAAAATAGTAAAAGTGATGCAGATATGAACGACCACCGTTTTCAATATGGTCCCGCCGCAGACTTTAACTAAACTGTGACGACTCAGTGTTTTGTTATCCGACGGGTCGTAATGTCGAATGACATGGCGAATACAAAGGAACTCCCTTTATCGAATACGAGCTTATCTTTAAAAAACCGACGCGGAAAGAAGAGAAGGGTTTCTGAAGACGACAGAAATAATAAGGTTATTAAAACTACAGTGCCGAGACTTTATAGATAACAATTATAGGACTTACGGGATTGAGCCAAGTTCGAGGCAAAAACAAGCATTTTAGCGAAACCTAGCGAGTCTACGTTGAGCGAAAAGCGGAGTTTTTATAAGATTCAAAGTCCGCCAAAGGCGGATCAACCTCGGGCTGAAAGTTGGCCAATCCCTTGCGGTGCCGCCGCCGCAAGGTCGGGCTTTGCCTTACCGGA
>PFAJ01000032.1 GCA_002773695.1 Candidatus Doudnabacteria bacterium CG10_big_fil_rev_8_21_14_0_10_41_10
ATGATTATGCTATACTAGGCTCAATTAAGATATTTACTGGCAATTTGACCAAGTTTATGGAATCACAAGGACCCTTAAATTCAGCCGAAAATAGTGGGATTTTGGATACTATTATGGAGTCAGAGCAAGCGCACGCCTTGGCTGATTTTAATCCTGATCACCTAGTTACAGAATTATTCCACGAGCTCCGTGAGCGGGATCGTGAGATTTTGAACATGAGATACGGTTTGTCCGGTAAAAGTGAACACACTTTGGATGCGGTTGGAAAAAAACTCGGTTTAACCCGTGAGCGGGTTCGTCAAATTGAAAAAGAAGCTTTAGCTAGTTTGAAAAAGCAACAGCTTTCAAACAGAAACAAGGGAGTGATGGATATTGTAAAAAAAGCGGTTGAGGATCATGGCGGCATTATGGCAGAATACGCTTTGGTTGACCATCTTTTAGTATCTGAAAAAGCAGGTAGTCAAATAAATAGCTTGGTATTTCTTTTAGAAATTTTTGAAGAATTGACGCATCTTCCTGAAAGTGAACACTACCATCAGGCATGGCATGTGAATAGTTTTAAGTTTCATAAGCTTGATAAATTCCATGATGAGATTAAAGTGATTCTTGAAAAAAAGGGTTCCCCCGTGACTTTTGAAAATCTACACAAAGATTTTAAAAGTACTAACGTTTTTAATGAAAACATTGATTTTTATACAGATAAAACTGTTGAAAATTTTTTAAAAATTATAAAAAAAGTTAAATCAAATCCGTTCGGAGAATATGGACTGTCACATTGGAGAGTGATTTCACCAAAAGACGTGGGTGACAAGTCTTATTTAGTTTTGAAGCATTATGGAAAACCCGAACATTATAGTAAAATTACAGAAAGGATCAACAAGCATAAATTCGACAGTCGGACCGCTTATAAAGAAACCGTGCATAACGAATTGATTATGGATCCACGGTTCGTGTTGGTTGGTCGTGGAATTTACGCTTTGAAAGAGTGGGGGTATAAAAAAGGCGTAGTTTCGGATGTAATCAAGGAAGTTTTAGAAGAAGCGAAAGACCCGATGGATCGCAGTCAGATCGTTGAAGAAGTTATGAAACGAAGAATGGTTAAACGAAATACTATTTTAGTTGGACTTGCCAATAAAAAACATTTCGCCAAAGTAGGGAAGAATAAATACGATTTGGTAAAAAAAGTCTAACAGCTTCGAAATAGAAACAAATTAATCTATAATTGCTTTTTAAAAACAGTTTAGCATGGGAATTTTTGAAACGTTTGGAATATTGCTTGGTTCAATTGGCTCACTGTATGATCGCGGCGGTTGGCTTCTTTTGTTATTGGCAGGACTCTACATGCTGTGGGAAATGTTTAGGATGTACAATAACAATGTTAAGTATAATTCTATTAAATGGGTTACTTTATCCATTGATGTGCCAAAAGAAAATGAGCAAACATTACTCGCGGCGGAGCAAATTTTTGCCCAACTGCACGCAATTTATCCGAGCATAACTTTTTACGAAAAATATTTTCTGGGAAAAGAAATCCTTTGGTTTACTTTCGAAATAGTGAGTTTCGGTGGACAGATAAAATTTTTAGCTTACCTTCCGGAACAGTACCGTAATCTGATGGAAGTAGCGGTTTATGCCCAATACCCGGACGCAGAAATCAAGCAGGTTGAGGATTATATGAAAAATGTTCCGCAATATCAACATGGTAAATCTTATTACGAAATATGGGGGACGGATTTTAAAACCAAAAAAGAAGACGCGTATCCGATACGAACATACAAATTTTTTGAGCACCAGGCCTCCCAAGTAATCGTTGATCCTTTAGCGGGTATTTTAGAGGCGTTGTCCAATATCAAACCTTATGAGATGTTGGCTGTGCAGTACTTATTTCGTCCGGCCGATGATAAATGGAAAGAGGCCGCGAAGAGATTGATAAAAAAATTGAAGCAAGAAAAACCGGTTTCCTCAAAGTCAAACGCATTCACCGATATCGCGTCAGGTGTGGCAGATGGTATTATGGATATTCCGGTGCAAGGCCCGGGGCCTGACGCAAAACCAAAAAAACAAGAAATAGTTCCATTAAGCATGATGATGCATTTGGCTCCCGGTGAAAAAGATACCATTGCCGCCATTGAAGCATCTATTGGGAAAATTGGATATCATACAAAGGTTCGACTGATGTATTTGGCCCCAAAAGAGCGGTTTGTAAAAGAAACGAGGACGCAATTAGTCGGCGCTTTCCGGCAGTTTGACGATATTAATTTAAACGGACTAAAACCAGACACCAAGAAAACCTGGACCGGCATAAATCCCAAAGTGTTTGGACCGATAGAAAAACCATTTATTAATTACCTTGTTAAAAAACGAAAAAAAAGAATGGTCCGAAATTTTAAAAGCAGAAAGTTTGCCATGGGTTCAAAACCTTTTGTTTTGAATATTGAAGAAGCCGCTACGATTTTTCACTTCCCATTAATCAACGTCAAAGCCCCTCAAATCACAAAAGCAGAATCCAAGAAAGCCGAGGCGCCTATTAATTTACCAATTTAGAGCCGTATGGACAAAGAAGATATAATTTTATTCGCGAAAACCAATTTTCGCAATCGCGAAACTCCTTTCGGCATGAAAACCGACGACCGACGTCGGCATACTTATGTCGTGGGAAAAACCGGGATGGGAAAATCGGCCATGTTGGAAAACATGGCTATTCAGGATGTCTATAAAGGCCATGGTATTTGTTTTGTCGATCCGCACGGCGAGGCGGTAGAAAAAATATTAAAAAATATTCCAGCTTCTCGTATTAACGATGTGGTTTATTTCAACCCGGCAGATATTGAAAATCCCATCGCGTTTAATATTTTGGAATACGTTGACCCTAACTACAAACATTTAGTCGCGTCAGGGCTGATGGGCGTATTTACAAAGATTTGGGCCGGGGTGTGGTCTGCCCGAATGGAATATATTTTGGGGAATACGATTCTTGCGCTGCTGGATTCTCCAGGAAATACCATGATGGGGATTTCTCGAATGTACGTGGATAAAACTTATCGTAAAAAAATTATCTATTCTATAAAGGACCCCATAGTAAAATCTTTTTGGGTAAATGAATTTGCCAACTACAACGACAAGTTCCGCCAAGAGGCGATTGCCCCTATTCAAAACAAAGTCGGACAATTTCTGTCTACCTCGGTTATTCGAAACATCGTCGGTCAGCCAAAGAGTACCATAGATCTTCGTGAAATAATGGATAATAAAAAGATATTGCTTGTGAACCTCTCAAAAGGCCGAGTTGGTGAAGACAGCTCGGCTCTTCTGGGAGCGATGTTGGTAACTCGTTTGCAGTTGGCGGCGATGTCGCGCGTCGATATTCCGGAAGAGAAACGAGAAGATTTTTATTTGTATATAGACGAATTTCAAAATTTTGCGACTGAATCCTTCGCGACAATTTTATCTGAGGCAAGAAAATACCGATTAAATTTGATTATGGCGCACCAATATATTGGTCAGCTAATCAACGATAAAAATACTAAAGTTCGTGACGCGGTTTTTGGAAACGTCGGAACAATGATAGTTTTTCGGATTGGCGCGGATGACGCGGAATATTTGGAAAAAGAATTTGAGCCGGTGTTTACTCCAAACGATTTATTGAATCAGCCGAAATATCACATCTACCTGAAATTGATGATCGACGGTATAACCTCGAATCCATTTTCCGCGGGTACCCTGCCACCGATTTCCAACCTGCAAAACCATACCGATAAAATAATTCGGGTTTCGCAAGAACGTTATGCTAATAAACGAGATATTGTTGAGAGTAAGATTTCCCGATGGATTGGGCAAGAATTTTTTGAGCAATCGGCAAGAGAAGAAAGTTCTGGCAGAGGGGTCGATGAAGAGGAAGATTTGCGATTTGATTATAGTAAAAAAATATCGCAAAAAACTCAAAGACCTGGCAGAGAGGGACAATCGATTGTTCATCCTTCTCCCAAAAAAATAACCAAAGGAAGAAATGAGGATATTTGGGAAAAAGTTATAGCCGAGCAGGATAAAAAACAGGCGCCTCCGATCGCGGATAAAGTGGTTGAAAACATTATTGGTAAACCTGAAGAGAACAAACCCAAAAAAATCCAGGAAAAGATAATTTTTTAGTAAATTAAGACATTTTTTCTAAATGGGCTTGGTTTTGATGAAAGCTCGTTTTTTGTATTGGCAGGGCCTTGACAAGGCCCGGGGATAGGGGGTATATTTGAGGTGTAAAAGAAACATTGATACTTTAAAAAGAAATAAAAGGTCGAATTTAATAAACGCATGATCAAGGCAAAACGGTCCATAACTAAGGCGTTGTAAGTCTTAACATAAACCGGGTGAGCCTTGGGAGGCAAAGTCATATGACCCGCACTTATGACTTCTATGTGTGCGAAGTTTGTGGTTTCCAGCGAGCGCGTCCTGGTATGTGCCCATATTGCAAACTTGAGTTAATGAATCAAGTTGATCTAAATGAATTGGAAATGGTTACAGCCGGAAGCGATCGCGCAAGGACTAACGACAAAGCTTCACCACACGACTTTTTTAACATTCAACAATGAGAGATTTGTCTACAAACTAAACCCCGCGCCTTTTCAGGTGTCGGGGTTTAGTGTTTATCACGGTCGCTCTCACGGCGATTTTTTGGTATGATGTGCCTATGTCGAAATACTATATAACGGGAATTTCAGGAACAGGAAAATCTACTCTTGCTGAAGAATTAAAAAAAAGAGGTTTTTTTACCATTGATATCGATATTGAGAAAGATTTGTGCTGCTGGAGAAACAAAAAACCGGGGAGAAAACTGATTATCAGTTTGGCATCGGCGGCGGTTTGGTAAGGGAACACGATTATTATCGCGATTTTAAAAAATTAGAACAGTTAATGGGTGACAATAAAAAAGTAGCGGTGTTTGGAAACTCGTCAAACCAAAATGATTTTACAGCTATATTTGATAATTTTTTTTTACTTCAATGCAACGCAGAAACACTAAAAAAACGTCTTAATACTAGAACGAACAATGAGTTTGGAAAAGAAAAAATGTAACAACAATATATTCTAAGTTTGTATAAAGGTTTTGAGGAAAGACGATTAAACAGGGCGCGATTCCTATCAACACTGACATTCCGGCACTAGAAGTCGCCGATAAGTTGATTTCTTTGTTGTGAGGTATGAACGATAGAGTAAAATTATATAAAGTCTTCGTAGCCACTTACACGAATGAGGGTTTAAAGATTGGGCTGATACTGGGTCCGCTGAAATTCGAGCGAAGTAAGAGAGGGGGAGATTATACATCCCCAAAAACCCCAGTTGCCGTGATTTAAACCCCCACACCAAAACTTTTGGTGTGGGGGTAAACCAAAGCCGCCGATCCGCCTCCGTTAAAACTACGGCAGGACAAGAAGGCGGTTTTACGTTACCCCGAATTTGCCATTTGTTGCCCTTGTGGCGAGCTTTGTGCCGGTGGTAAGAGTTTGCCACCTTCTGCGCCCGATCCAAGCCGTAAAACCAAATTTGAGAGCGTGGGACGATTTGCTTAATTTCTGAAAAGTTAAGCAAATTTCGCGAATGGTACACTTTTGTACTATTCGAGAAACGCATGGCCTTAAACTCTTGCATTTCCTTATCTTGTCCAGTATAATGACTGTATTATGCTAAAAAGGGAGAATAAGCATAGTATAACGTAAATAATATGCTAAAAGCGACAGTTTCCAAGCAAAAACAGGATAAGGAGAGACTCCTCTCGCTTCCGTACATAGAACGAACTAAAGAAAAAGACACTCGAAAGTGGCTGTCTTCGGATTTAATAAAAGTCATTCTCGGCCCTCGCCGGGCAGGGAAATCCGTCTTTGCTTTGATGCTCTTAAAGGATCAATCCTTTGCCTATTTCAACTTTGACGATGAATCAATTCCCGGAGAAGAAAAGATTGACCTTGATGAGCTCATGACGGAACTGAAGCTTGCCTACGGCGACACAAAATACATTCTCTTTGACGAAATACAAAATCTTCTTAATTGGGAGTTGTTTGTTAATCGTCTGCATCGAGCCGGATACAATCTTGTCTTAACCGGTTCTAACGCATCTCTTCTTTCAAAAGAGCTTGCCACACATCTTACCGGCAGACATATTCCCATAGAAATACTACCGTTTAATTTTTCGGAAATTTTGAAAGCTAAACAGTATGAAGTTACTCCCGACAAACTTTCATTACCTGATGAAAAAGCGAAACTGCTTGAATACATGACGCAGTATATGACGAGTGGCGGTTACCCAGAGGTTGTTACGAAAGGCGTTGATCCACGCGGGTATCTCGATGTGCTTTTTGATGCCGTGCTTTTCAAAGATGTTGTGAAGCGTCACAATGTGCGTTTTTCCGAACAAATAGCCGGACTCGGATCATATCTTATAAACAATGTCTCAGGACAATATGGTTCTAAAAAACTGGCCAATATTCTTGGCTTCAAAAGCCAGGTTACTTTGGAAAAATACGTAGGCTATCTTACGGAAGCATATTTAATTTTTCCTTTGATACGCCATTCGACAAAGGCTGGTATACGAATACGGTCATCTAAAAAGACATATGTCGTTGATAATGGTTTCGTTACCGCCAAGGCAGTACAACATTCACCAAATACCGGTAAGCTTATGGAAAATCTTGTTTTCACCGAGTTGGTAAAGAAAGGCAATCAGCCAGGTCGCGAGTTATTTTATTACAAGACCAGAAATGACCGGGAGATAGATTTTGTGCTCAAAAAGGGGTACCAGGTTATGGAACTGATACAAGTCTGCTACGACATAACCGACGCCGATGTTGAACAAAGAGAAGTGAAGGCTCTTGTTGAGGCAGGAAAAGAATTGAATGTTTCTAAGCTTACCGTGCTTACATGGAACGAAAAACGTACAGTGGAAAAAGACAACATGACTATACAGTTTAGACCACTATGGGCGTGGTTGCTTGAGAAAACCGAAGCTTAAAATATATGCCGCAGGAAATCGCCATCAAAAACTTAATATTCGTGGATTGCGAAGGACACGGTCCGGCGCCGACATTGAATGATCCGGTTGGATTTGAGTTTGGCGCGGTCGCTTATCCCTCAAAGCAAACATTCCACGGCACAGGAGCGACGAAAGAAACATTCGAAAAATTTGATACATGGATCATGTCGATCATTGAAAAAGGATTCAGACCGTTATTCGTGAGCGACAATCCGGCTTATGACTGGCAATTTATAAACTATTATTTCCATTTGTTTCTAGGCAGAAACCCATTCGGACATTCGGCAAGAAGGATCGGTGATTTTTATGCTGGGCTCACGGGCGACTTCACGAATGCGAGCTCATGGAAAAAGCTACGAGTTACGGCGCACGATCACACTCCTGTTAATGATGCTATGGGCAACCTCGAAGCATTCGAGAGGATATTAAATGGCGAAAGATAATAAATTTATGAATTCAGACTTAACATTTATCACAAACGAGAAGGGCCAAAATCTCAAAGAGAGATTTGAGGTTTTGATCAAAGATACAAAATTCTTTGATTGTTTAGTTGGATACTTTTATGCCAGCGGCTTTCATGCCATTTATAAATCTCTTGAGAAAACCAAGAGGGTCAGGATTCTTATCGGTATAAGCACGAATCCACAGACTTACGACTTGATGCAGAAAGCAAAGGTTGAACAATCAGCTTTGCAATTTTCAAGCGCAGAAGCCAAAGAAAAACTTGGTGAAATTGTTGAGAAAGAAATGGAAGATGCCGAGGATAGCGAAAAAACAGAGAGCGGTATTTACACTTTTATAGACTGGATTAAAAACGGCAAGTTGGAAATCAGGGCATATCCATCCGAAAAGATTCACGCCAAGGTTTACATTATGACTTTTGGCGAGGGCGATCGGGACAAGGGCAGAGTCATCACCGGTTCAA
>PFAJ01000069.1 GCA_002773695.1 Candidatus Doudnabacteria bacterium CG10_big_fil_rev_8_21_14_0_10_41_10
TAGCTACGGTAACATTTTATATATCCCAACCGATTGGAGTAAAGTAACATTATTTATGGCTCAATGCGAAGTACTTGACAGAAAGAAAGTAAATACCCTATACTTGTTATGTGGCCCCGAAAGGGGTTTTAAAATAGGGAAAAATCCCTTTTTCCCCTTTAGATAAGTGAAAATTAAGAGGGGTTACTAGCCTTATCAATCAAAATAATTTCATAACTTTCCCCAACCCGCCTTATCTTAAGAGGAGGAGAGTAAGAAGAATTATGAATAAACTATTTGAATATCTAAGGGAGGTAAAAACCGAGCTTTTCAAGGTCGTATGGCCTTCTAGAAAAGAAACCGTAAAACTGACAATCATCGTTGTGATATTTTCAGTTATAGTTGCTTTATTCTTGGGATCAGTTGACTTTGGCTTAAGCAAGTTTATCGAGCGGTTGATTACGTAAAGAAGTGTAAAGTGTAAAGCTAAAAGTGAAAAATTGTAGTGTCGCTTCGCTACGTTTATTTTAAAAAGATTATTTTGCGAAGTAAAATTCAATTATTTTACATTTTGAGTTTTAAATTTTATTTTTTTATGTTACCAACAGGGCATTTCGCAGCGGGATATTTGACTTCAACTTTTACATTAAGTTCTTTGATAAATTTGTACCCAGCTGTAAACGATCCAAAATTTTTAGCGCTTGGCCTTTTTGCTTCAGTCGCGCCGGACTTGGATGAATTTTACGCTTTTTATGTAGCAAAAGGATTTTGGTTCAAGAAAAAAGACAAGGCCATTATTCATAGAAATTATTTATCTCACGCTCCATTGCTCCATTTATTTGTCGGACTAGCCTCTTTTGTTGTCGGTTTAGTCGCCAACTCTTCAGATTTACAGCTTTACGCGATTTTATACATTGTCGGAACCTGGACGCATTTTTTCTTCGATTCGTTCTTTTACGGGGTAAAATGGTTGTGGCCGTTTAGTAATAACTTGTACGCTTTCCGAAAACCGGGGGAAGATATGGCTAAAATTGAAGCCTCAGGATTTTTCAGTTATTGGATCGGATTTTTGAAATTATACGTTAGAGATTTAGTATTTTATTTGGAAGCGCTAGTAATAGTGGTCGCAGTGTCGGCTTATCTATATTAAAAAAAACCTCCCCCAACTCGCCCTTTAGGAAAAAGGGGGAGAAGCAAATTTTCATAATTCTCCTTCTCCCCGCAGGTTTGGGCGGGCGGGAATCGAAAGATTCGAATAATAATCTCTTAGGATAAATTATTTTCATTTTAAAGTTAAACTATGCTAAGACAACCCTCCTTCGCTAAAGCTTCGGCAGGACTTGTCGCAAAATCGTAAGTCACACCGTGTTAGTTAATTTAAATAAGTAATCAAATTATACAAAAATGCCTCGTCAGCAAGTTACCGGTGAAAAAAATTGGTACGCGCTTCATACCTATTCCGGTTATGAAGATAGCGTCGTCGCAGCGCTCAAACAACGTATTGAGTCTTTGGGTATGGAAGAAAAAATCTTCGATGTGTTGGCGCCGAAGGAAAAAAAGATTAAGATTCGGGAAGGCAAACGACAAGTAGTGGAAGAAAAGATTTTTCCCGGATATGTGCTGGTGCAGATGATCGTAAACGACGATTCGTGGTATGTGGTGCGAAATACCTCAAATGTGACCGGTTTCGTTGGTTCCGGAACAATTCCTACCCCGGTAAGTCTTTCGGAAATGGATACTATTCGAAAACGCATGGGAGTGTCCGAGCCAAAATTCAAGATTGACTTCAAGGCCGGTGATCTGGTAAGAATAACTGATGGACCGTTTAGGGACTACGAAGGAAAGGTTTCTGAAATTGATGAAGAAAAGGGAAAAATTAAGGTAATGGTGACTATCTTTGGCCGCGAAACCCCGGTGGAAATTGATTCGCTGCAAGTGAAAAAGTTATAAAAATTAAAGCTTTTAGCTAGTAGCTGTTTAGCTCTTTAGGGCTAATAGACTACAAGCTAAAAAGCTAATAAGCTATTATATGGCAAAGCCAATCAAGACAACTTTAAAGTTACAACTTCCGGCTGGGAAGGCCAATCCGGCCCCTCCAGTGGGAACAGCGTTGGGTCCGCATGGACTGAATTTGATGGAATTTTGTAAAGCATTTAACGACGCCACGAAATCGGAAGGCGACTCCGTCATCCCGGTTGTGATTACGGTTTATGAAGATCGTAGTTTCAGTTTGGAATTTAAAAAACCGCCGGTTTCTGACGCGATTAAAAAAGCCTTGAAATTGCAAAAGGGAGCAAAAGATCCGTTGCGTGAAAAGATTGGAAAGCTTACAAAAGCGCAGGTTAGAGCGATTGCGGAAAACAAGATGGAAGATCTGAACGCCAACGATGTCGAGGCGGCAATGAAGATTGTTGAAGGAACCGCCCGATCAATGGGAGTGGAGACGGATAAGTAGAAACGCAAAGCGTAAAACTAAAAGTGTAAAGTAAAGACGGTTTTGCTTTGCGTAACAATTTAAAAAGGAATCATCCTCCAAAGGCGGATCCAAAAATTTTACATTTTTAAGATTTACATGTTTCATTTTTTTCAAAGGTGGCCCTCGGCTCCGGAAGTCTAACCGCTTTAAAGGTAAAGGATACAGAACCTGCAAGATTCGTTTCTACCCTGACTAGACTTAGCCGAAGGTCACCCTTGAAAGCGGCGCTTGTTAGTTTAAGCGCGTAGGTCCTAATTTTACACTTTTATTTTTTAATTTAATTTTATGGCTTGGATAAAAAGAATCTATCTATACTTGGTTTCGTTGATTGCTTTGATAATTATGGTTATCGGCGCGATCAATTTGATCAATATCGGTTTAAAAACTTGGGTTTTTACGAAGGCGGATATGGACTTTTATAACCCAAGAGTCGTATGCCCGTTGACTGTTGAAGGTGAAAAAATTCCTGAATGTGACGAGAAGGAAATTACCGAAGAGGAAATTCAGCGACAAAAAGATCAAGCAACTTCACAGCGACAAAGACAAGCGTCTAACGCGGTTGCAATGTTGCTTGTCGGGACCCCGGTATTTCTATTTCATTTTAAATTGGCAAGGAACGAAAAGTAATAATATTATCATCCCAACCGAAATTGTCATCCCGACCGAAGCGGAGAGATTCCTTTCTTGTTATTGTCGCAAGAACAAGAGATCCTTCGACTTCGTCCGTCCATTTCGGCGGACGGATTTCGCTCAGGAGGATATAAAGTGGGACGGGCAATCTGCTTAGGCGGAATTACTCGATTTGGACCACGAAAAAAACATGCAACGAAGTAAACGTTACAAAGATTCTGCAAAAGAGCTGGATCTTGAGAAAAAATATTCTCTGGACGAGGCTCTTTTAATTATCAAAAAAACTTCTACCGTGAAGTTTGACGCGTCAGTTGAAGCTCATGTTAAATTAGGGATCAATCCAAAGCAGTCTGACCAAGTGATGCGGACCGCGGTGACTTTGCCACACGGGACGGGCAAGAAATTGAAAATAGCTGCCTTCGTAACCTCGACGAAAGAAAAAGAAGCAAAAGAAGCGGGAGCTGAACTTGTCGGTGGGAAGGAACTTGTCACGCAAATAAAAGGCTCGGGAAAGCTCAATTTTGACATCGCGGTGGCAGAACCGGCGATTATGCGAGAATTGGCCATAATCGCCAAAATTTTGGGTCAGAAGGGCAAAATGCCGTCACCAAAGACTGGCACGGTCTCGCCTAACGTGGCGAAAGTTATAAAAGAGATCGCCGGCGGAAAAATCGATGTGAAAACCGATGACCAAGGAAATGTTCACCAGATAATTGGAAAGGTATCGTATGACAGCGCCAAACTTAAAAAAAACTTTGAGACTTTGTTAGACGCCATTAAACAGGCCAAACCGGCGGGAGCAAAATCCGAATATATAAAAGGGATATCAATCTCATCATCGATGGGACCGGGAATAAAAGTAAGTTTGTAGCTAGTTACCTGATTAGTTTTTCAGGGAATAAAAAAGCGTTCCATATGGATCGCTTTTTTGGTTTAGTTAGTTGTCATTATGAAGAGTGTTAGCGACGAAGCAATCCAAAACTAGATTGCCACGCGCTTTGCCGAAGGCGGAGAGTCGAGAAGACAAGACAACGTGGTTCTCGACTGCGCTCGAACAATAATTTTAGGATAGCCCCCAAATCTAGTCCGTGGTTGCAATGACAATAGCGGTTTGAGAAAAATTCGTAATTCATAGAATTTACACGTCGTCGTTGAATTTGTTTTCGCTTCCTTCCAAAAGGTAAATATTTTTTATTCCGGCTTTTATCATCTTATCCCAGCATGGCTGGCAACACCACCAGTGGCCGTAAAGATATAAATCCGCGCCTTCGATATTCGCTCCATTTTTTTTCGCGTCTTCTATTGCTTGTGTTTCAGAGTGGTTTCGATGATCACCGCAACCCGGGCAAAGCCAATATTTTTGTCCGGTTTTTACGTTTAAAATTTTTCGAACGCAAATTCCTTTTCTATGAATTTCGCGGATTTTTTTATTTTTAATATTCGCTTGGTTGGCCCCTCGAGCAACTACTTTGTCTCCAACAACAATCACTGATCCGGTGGAAACGAGATAGTCAGTGGATAATTCATTGCGAATTTTTTCCGCCTCTTTCATAAAAACATTGTCCGCAGGCACATATTTTATTTCTCGGCCGAGTGGCAAGTAAGGATATTTGATTGGGTTGTTCATAATTTAAGTAATACGAGTTACGAGGAACACCCTCGCAAGCGAGGGTGTTCCTCGTCTGTGTTTCTAATTATCCTCTTTATTATACATGAAAATTTTTGTATACTGAATAAGATATGAACAAATTTGATGAAATATACAAAAATTTGTTAAAAGAGATAATGGAGACGGGGATACAAGAGACTAACGAACGCACCGGCCATGAGACTTCGGCGGTTCCCGGCATCCATTTTACCCTCGATATCGAGCGCGACGGGTTCCCGCTACTTTCTTTGCGTCGCGTACCGATCAAAATTTTTATCGCGGAACAAGCCTGGTTTCTGATGGGTAGCCGCAAACCGAGTGATTTTTTACGAGATTTCACAAAAATTTGGGACGATTTTACCAACCCACAAGACGTTGTAACGGTTGCTTATGGCTACCGCTGGCGCAAACATTTCAACAGGGATCAAATAAAAGCGCTGGTGGATTTGTTGACCCGAGAGCCGAGCTCGCGCCACGGTGTGGTGGTTGCCTGGGATCCGGGATCGGACGGGTTGGGCGGAGTGAGTAAAAAAAATGTCCCTTGTCCTTATACTTTTACCGCTGGGATAATCGGTGGTCGATTGCATTTGCAAAATATGGTTCGGTCAAACGATATGATTTTGGGTTTTCCTCATGACGTCGCTGGGTTTGCGCTACTGCAGTGTTTGCTTGCTCAAAAATTAGGAGTTAAACCCGGTGTTTATTCTCATACCATTTCCAACGCGCATATTTACGATACGCATTATGACGCGGCAAAAGAAATAATTGGCAGAATTACTCAACAAAAGCCCCTGGTTTTGCATCTTCCTGACAATTCTTTTGATCGAGCGGAGCAGGGTGATAAGGACCTTGTAAATACAATTTTTGAAGATTTGAAATCGCAATATACTCCAATGCCACCGATTAAGGGCATTAAGATAGTGTTATAGTAATTAATACCGTTCGAGTGAAGCAAAGCGTAGTTGAGGAGTGTAAAAAAATTACCTTCTCGACAGGCTCGAAGAATAATTTTTTGGAGTCATGTCAATGCTTAGCAGAAAAAAAATTCTAGAAAAAATATCCGGTAAAGAGATCGAGTTTTCTCCGGCGCTTGATAAATTTCAAACGCAAGAAGCCTCCGTTGACTTGCGGCTGGGCTTTACTTTTATGACTCCTCGGTTATGGCAGGTGACCAAAGCAGGTAGGGAAGCTTTGAATTTAAATTACTATCAAGCAGACCGACCGCAAAATTTCGAAACAGTTGAGTTGGAAAAAGGTCAGTATTTTGAAATTTTACCGCAAGAGCATGTATTGGTTTCATCTTTGGAATCGATTAAATTGCCAAACGATTTAATGGCAATGTTGTTTCCTCGCTCTTCTGTTAACCGCAAAGGCCTAAGCATCGATCTAAGCGGGGTAATAAATCCCGGGTACGAAGGGCAGCTGGTTATCCCGGTAACCAATATGACCAAAGGGCAGATTATCCGACTTTATCCGGGCGAACGATTTTGTCAGATGATTTTTACCGAACTTTCAGACGCGGTTGAGCCAAGGCAGGGAAGTTATCATAAAAAAGATATAATTTTAGGGGTCGCCCAAGGCGGAATTTCTGAAGAGGACAAATTGATCCAAGCGGGTGAGGTTGAAAAATTAAAAAAAGAATTTCCGGTCTAATATTTCAGCTGTTAAGCATTAGGTGGTAGTAAATATTTACCCCTTTCCTCCCGCCGTAGGCTGGATCCTTTCCCTCGAGGGGATAGGGAAATAATGTAAAATTTATGAAAAAGCATATAATCTCGATTCATGGGTTGCCGGGCGCCGGGAAAACCGAAGCGACAAATTATTTACTGAAAAAAACCAGCTGGCCGAAAATCTATTTTGGTGAAATTACTTTTGACGTAATGAAAGAGAAGGGTTTGGAAGTTTCGGAAGCTAACGAACGCAAAACTCGTGAAGGTTTGCGAGCAGAGCATGGTATGGAAGTGTATGCTAAATTATCACTGCCGAAAATAAAAAAATTGTACGAAAGTTCCGACGTGGTGTTAGAGAGTATGTACTCTTGGGAAGAATATTTAGTCATCAAGGATGAATTCAAAGACGCGTTTGTAACTATCGCGATTTACGCCTCGCCAAAAACTCGCGGCGCGCGGATGAAAAATCGTAGTGTTAGACCGCTTAACGCAGAGGAGTTTGAATCCCGGGATTATTCACAAATCGAAAACATTCACCAGGCGGGGCCGATTGCTCGCGCTAACTACACGATAATAAACGAAGGAACGATGGAGGAGATGACAAAGCGGTTAGATGACATTTTGGAGGAGATTAAAAAATCATAGCAACAACTTCTCTCCCCATTCACGGGGAACGATTTAGGGAGGGGTTTCCAAACATGTCCGTTGCCTCTCCTGTCCGGCCCTTTCTTCGAAAGAGCGGGACATCCTCTTCCAAGTGGGAGAGGAGGAAATATAGAAAGCTGTATGAAAGTAAAAATTTTTCGTATAGACAAATCGTTGCCACTGCCGGAATACAAAACAAAAGGGTCAGTGGCGTTTGATATTTATTCTCGCGTCGATGCCACGGTTTCACCAAAAGCGATTGAAACCTTTCCCACAAATTTGATTGTTAAAGTTCCGGTTGGATATATTCTAATGATTGTCGCCAGAAGCAGTACCGGAAAGAAAAAAGGGTTAAGCATGGCAAACGGAGTCGGAGTGATTGACCAAGATTTCCACGGATCAGAGGATGAAATAAAAATACTGTTTCGCAATTTTACCGACCAAAAGGTCATAGTAAAAAAAGGTGAGAGGATTGCCCAAGGTCTAATTTTACCAATCGAGAAAGCGGAATGGGAAGAAGTGGAGGAGATGACGGGTAAGTCGCGCGGTGGATTTGGAAGCACAGGCTAAGTTTCATATCTCCCCAAAACCTTACATTACCCATTATTCCGTATTCGGAGAAGGTGGTCTGCCTTCGGCAGACCGGATGAGGCTGGTAGAGGGGTGGGGAGAGGTGAGGTATACGGCTATTCGACGGATTAAGATTTATTAAGAGACCAAGTCGTCAGTCTCTTCTGTCCGTCCGCCAAGGCAGACGGACATCCTCTCCGAAAGCGGAGAGGATGAATATGTAGGAAATACTTATGAAAAAAATCTATGTAGCATGTTCGCTAACACACTCTCCTGAAGAATATGTAAAAAGTATTTTAGACTTTAAAGATAGTTTGCGTGCCAATTATCAGAT
>PFAJ01000045.1 GCA_002773695.1 Candidatus Doudnabacteria bacterium CG10_big_fil_rev_8_21_14_0_10_41_10
TTTGTCGCTCATAAAACGTAATAATTTGCATTTTGGTTAGAGTTATGATCTTAGGGGTATTTTACCCTAGACTGGTGCACTCTGACCTGAATTCAGTACTAATCAGACCGAGTTGACCGGTTTGTTAATACAGTATATAATTCTTTTACGCTTAAATTTATAAATATAAACCTGCGATTTTAATAGATATGTTAACTATTCGTTTCCAAAGAACAGGTAATAAGAATAATCCGGATTTTCGGATTGTTTTAGCTGAAAAACACCGATCAGCAACCAAGAAAGTGTTGGAAGTTTTTGGCGGTTATAACCCACGGACCAAACAATTTCATTTAAAAGATAAAGAAAAGTTATTGGCTTGGATTAACAAAAATGTTGATGTGTCGCCATCGGTTCATAATTTATTGGTTAAAAAGAAAATCATTGACGGTAAAAAGGTCCGGGCTTGGAAGCCAAAACCAAAGTCCTCCGAAGCTTTGGCGAAGGATGGAGCCAAAGAAAAAGAAGAAGCAACTACAGAAGTAAAACCGGAAGATAAAAAAAAGGAAGAGGTCAAGGTAGAAGAGAAAAAAGAAGAAGCTAAGGATGAGCCGAAAGTAGAAAAACCTGAAGAAAAGAAAGAATAAAAAAGCTCCGAAAGGGGCTTTTTAAAATGCACTGAAAAAATTTTTGTATATAAGGATTGACAAATATCCTCAAATTTAGTAACATATCATCATCTAGCCAAAATTCTGCCCTCTGAAATTATGGGGTGACAGAATGGTCGAAAGGCTTTGAAGAAAGTAAGGAAAGCTAAAGACACGTTATCAGGAATCAGTGATTACTGGTAGCACGCAAATTCAAAGATTATGGCATCAAATGCAGATCAAGAGTTTGTGGAGTATGTAGTCAAAGCGCTTGTTGATAACCCAAAAGAAGTCAAAACCGAAAGGAATGTTGACGAAATGGGGGTCCTCATCTCTTTGCACCTTAACCCTGAAGATATGGGGAAGGTAATTGGCCGTGAAGGTCAAACTGCAAAAGCTCTACGAACGTTATTGCGAGTTGTAGGCGCCAAGGAACGCGCTCGAGTCAACCTCAAGATTGTTGAACCGGAAGGTTCCACTCGCGGGGGAGACCGCGGCGATCGTGGCGACCGAAGGCCAAAGGCCGCAGCCGGCAGTGATATGGATGACTTCAAATTGTAATCCATCAATATTGTAGGAACTAACCCCCCGCCTAACGCGGGGGGTTTTGATATGGTAGAATAATAACATCGATGAGATTTGATACTCCTTCTCCTTATGATTACGAGCTAGGCTAAATGTGTAAGTCTTAATAATGACAATATTTATTCATGAGATTTGATGTGATTACAATTTTGCCTAATATTTTGGAAAGCTTTTCGCAAGAATCGCTGATCGCGCGCGCACAGAAAAAAAAGATTATTTTTTTTAATGTTCATAATTTACGGAAGTGGACAAAGGATCGTCATAAAACTGTTGACGACAGGCCATATGGCGGCGGTGCCGGCATGGTGTTAATGGTCCCTCCTATTATGAAGGCGGTAGAAAGTGTAAAGCTAAAAATGATTCCTCCCAACCCCCTCTTGCAAAAGAGGGGAGATAAGGTTTCTAGAGTAATTTTGTTTTCAGCAAAAGGTAAACGTTTTACACAATCTGACGCACGCAGGCTTTCGAAGTATAAACAATTAATTATGATTTGTGGCCGTTACGAGGGAGTGGATGAGCGAGTGGCCCGGCATATTGCTGATGAGGAAATTTCAATCGGTGATTATGTTTTATTCGGCGGCGAAGTGCCGGCGATGGTAATGACTGAAGCGGTGACCCGGCTTTTACCGAATGCTGTTGGAAAAATAGAATCAGTCGAGCAGGAATCACATAAAAAAATTGGGTATATTGAACACCCTCATTATACTCGCCCGGAAGAAATAAAAATAAAAGGAAAGGTAAGGAGGGTTCCAAAAGTTTTACTATCCGGAAATCATAATGAAATAGAGAAGTGGAGGAAGAGGAAATCAAAATTTAAAAGTTAACAGTTATAAAACTTTTTTGTCATCCTGACGAGCCGCTTCGCCTCGCGAGTCAAGAAGGAAAGTCAGGATCTAATCGCAAGTATACAGTGCTTTCGTAAAGATTCCGGATCGGGGCACGGGATGACATTAAGATTAGATTTATGGATCTTCCAGAAAATTCAATTTTACAGTTTCTAATACTAAACGGTTATTGGTTTGCTGTGCCAATCATGATTGTTGAAGGGCCTATCGCAACTATTGTTTTAGCTTTTTTTGCTTCTTTTGGATACTTTAATCCGTTTGTGGTTTTAGCTGTTGGGTTTACCGCAGACATGATTTCCGACGGTGTATTTTATGCCATAGGTTACTACAACGGCAACTGGGTTATAAAAAGATTTGGAAAATATTTCAAATTGAACGAGAAGACTTTTGAGGTTGTTAGGAGATTTTATGACAAACACGGAGGGAAGTCAGTGTTCTTTGCTAAAATTTTATCCGGAGTAGTTCCGCCAATTTTTATAGTCGCCGGATATAGCAGGATGCAGCTGCGCCGTTTTTATAAATTCGCGGCCATGGGAGGGATTATTTGGAGCTCGGGTCTGGTTACTTTGGGTTATTTTTTCGGATCGCAATTTCAAGGGAGTTTTGGAAACGTTGTCAGGCTCTTTACCCGAACCGGTTTGATCTCCGTTGCGATTTTAGCACTGGTTGTTGTATATAAATTTTATTTGCATAAATTACTGGAGCGGAAATTAAAACTGGTTTTTAGTAATGGAATTATAAAAAAAGATGGTGACGAAGAAAACAGAACTTAAAGGCGAAGCAATAAGGCTTGATAAATTTTTAGCAAGTGAGAACACTGCTTTGTCGCGAGGAGATGTTCAGCGTTTAATTTCGGAGGGCGTAGTTAAAGTTAACGGTGAAATTGTTAGATTAAACAAATATATTTTAAGAAAAGGCGACAAGACGGAAATAAAGTATGAGACGCCAAAACTGCAACCCGATAAAACTGTAAAATTGGTAAAAATTTTTGAAGACCGTGACGTGTTAATTCTCGATAAGCCGGCAGGACTATTAGTGCATCCGGTAGCGTCACAAAAAAGGCAAACACTGGCCGGCGGCTTATTGGCTGCGGTTAAAGGTATTGGAGAAGTTGGTGAGGGCAAATTTCGTCCGGGGATAGTTCATCGTTTGGATGTAGACACTTCAGGTTTAATGATAGTTGCCAAAAACAACAAAGCGTATAAATATTTAAAGGAGCTGTTTCAGTTAAGAGATATTGAGAAGAGATATTTGGCATTGGTTCATGGTGAAATTTTGCAAAAACACGGGTTTTTTAATTTACCGATCGGCCGGAAGACCGGACAGTCAAAATTTAGAGCTGGTTTTGGCCGAGAAGCAAAAACCGAATACTGGCGAAGGTGTTTGTATACATTACTCCCCTCTCCCGCGAAACGGGGGAGGGTGCCCGGATCTTTTCCAGCAAGGGCTGGGCAGGAGGGGACGCAGGAGCTTGGTCAAGAAAGAGATAGTGAACTTGACATCTATACTTTGGTTGAGGTACAATTGCACACAGGTCGAACCCACCAGATTAGGGTTCATTTTTCTTCCGCCGGTCACCCGGTTGCCGGCGATAATCTCTACGGAAGAAGATTTAAAAAAACCGATTCCAAAATTTTTTCAAGACAGTTCCTGCATTCATATTATTTAAAGCTGAAATTGCCGAACGGAAAGATAAAAAAGATTGAGATCGGTTTATCACAAGATTTAAAGAAAATATTAAAACAATTAAAATTATATTCTTCGAGCGAATCCGTCCGCCTTGGCTGACGGAGAAGTCGAGAAGCTAAGGGTTTCTTGGTGGAATCAACATCCAGATTCTCGACAAGCCGGTCTGCCCAACCTAATTGGCAGGTAGGCGATAGGTAGGCTCGAACAACAATCACTATTATGACAATCATTGCGGAGAGAAAAGAAAGTTTAAAAATTGGAATTCCGGATTTTAAAACCGGTGATACTGTCAAGGTTCATCAAAAAATCAAGGAAGGTGAAAAATCCAGGATTCAGATTTTAGAAGGATTGGTAATTGCTCGCAAAGGCGGGTCTGGGATTTCTGCCAGCTTTACGGTTCGCGCGATTATTTCCGGAGTTGGAGTAGAAAGAATTTTTCCACTTCACAGCCCAAATATCGCAAAGATCGAAGTTACAAAACCCGGCCGGGTCCGTACCGCAAAAATCTATTACGTTCGAAAACGAGCTGGCAACGAACCAAGGTTTAAGAAAGCGAAGAAAAAGAACAGGTAACCCGCAACATATAACATGTAACAAAAAATCCGCCGGTGAAGCGGATTTTTTATTTAGTTTTCGACAAGCTCGGACAATATTTATTATTTCTGGCAGAATACCACACAGCTTGCGTTAGGGGTCGTTATTTTTCGAGCGGATCCATCCACCAAAACTTCTCGCAGTGACATGAGATTAGAGTTTCGTAATTCAAGGTTATTGCGGGGTTGTTTGTTTTGTGGTTTTCTAGATCAGTTTGAGAACTTCCCACTCCGTACCGTTATCGCTTCGCGATAAGCTACGGGGCAAGCCAGGCCGGTATTCTCAATTTTTTTAAATGAGTTTTAATACATTCCACCATGAAGAGATATAATCAGGGCGCTTTTTTTCCGTCAGAGGCGGACCAGCCTTTGGCTGGGGTATCACAATATTTTAAGAGTATGCCACCAACTTGCAATATATTCTGGGCGTCTATTTTGATAACGTAGGTAATACGCGTGTTCCCAAACATCCAACCCAATAATAGGTTCGTCGCCCTTTAACAGCGGGGAGTCCTGGTTGCCAGTGGAATAGATTTCGAGCTTGCCGCCCGACCGCACCAACCATGCCCAACCAGAACCAAAACGAGTGTTTGCCGCCTCCGTAAATTTTACTCTAAAAGAGTTTATCGGTCCGAAAGTAGATTTTATTTCCTCTACCAATTTTTTATCTACTTCTTTCTTTGGACCCATTATCTGCCAAAACAACGAGTGGTTGGCGTGCCCCCCGCCGTGGTTTTTTATAGTAGCCCGATCTTTTTCGTCGACTTTTAAGGTCGAAAGATTTTTTAACAGGTATTCGACAGGTTTATCTTGCAGCTCTGGATATTTTTCCAAAACAGTATTTAGATTGTTGATATAAGCCTGGTGATGCTTGATATGGTGAATTTCCATAGTTGTCGCATCAATGTGTGGTTCCAAAGCGTTATAGGCATATGGAAGTTTTGGTAGTGTGTGCTTCATAATATTTATTAATTTAATTATTAGCGCCCTCACCTGCCCGTTAGGCGTCCTCTCCCGTTATGAGAGGGAGAGGAAGACGGGAGGGTTTTTCTATAAGTTACAAATTAACACTAGCTTAATAATCCTAATTTCATTTTTGCCTCCTCTGAAATTCGATCCTTATTCCAAGGAGGGTCAAAAGTAAATTTTATAAAAATTTTTCCGACATTGGATATTTCAGAAAGTTTTTTTTCAATCCCTCTCTCAAACGCCTGCGCAAAAGGGCAATAGGGAGTGGTCAGAGTCATCAAAATATCAATATCTTGATTTTTAACAGTTACGTTATAAATTAATCCAAGATCGACCAGGCCAATTCCTATATCAGGATCAAGTATATCGTTTAGTTTTTTTAGAATGTTTTCTTTTGTCATTTTTTAAAATGGTTTGTAATGTTTCAAAAACCAAGAGCACGCATTTTTTTCTAGTTGGGCCGACTTTGATGCCAAGCTTCTTTATAACTTGAGCCTGGGTAATCTTTGTTACCTGCGTAAAGCTTTTTCCCTTCAAGCTTTCGGTAAAAAGTGATGCGGAAGCGATAGAAAGCGCGCATCCAGCTCCTGAAAATTTAACATCCTTTATCCAACCTCCTCGAACTCCCTCGCCCTGCCTTCGAGTCGAAGCGGGCCCTTTTAAACGGGGAGAAATAAGTAGTCGCAGAGTTATTTCGTCGCCACAAAGTTCATTTATTTTTTCAGCCTTCAAAGTGTAGTTACGAAGCTTGCCGTAATTTTGCGGAGAACGATAGTGTTCCAATATTTCTTGCCGATAAAGGTCATCGTTAAGCATTGAATATTTCAATAACCTCTTTTAATCTTTTTATAAATTTATCAATCTCTTTCGTCGTATTATAAATACTTAAACTGACTCTGGTGCTGGCAGGAATATTGTAATTTTTATGAAGCAATTGGGTACAGTGGTGACCAGAACGGACCGCTATCCCTTTGTTATCCATCAAGGTGGCGACATCGTGCGGGGGAACATTTTTTATGGAAAAACTAAAAATTCCTAATCGATTTTTAGAAGTTTTTGTTCCGAGCAGTTTTACCTGAGGAATGATTTTAATCATTTCCAGAAAATACCCAATGAGTTCACGATCATTTTTTTGTATTTTGGTAAGTCCAACCTTATTGATAAAGTCCACCGCCGCGCCAAATCCGATAATTTGAGCAGCTGGCAAAGTCCCCGCTTCAAATCTCGCGGGAGCTTTCGTGAAAACACTTTTTTCTTTGGTTACTTTTTCAATAGTATTCCCTCCGGTTTTAAAAGGTGGGAGGGCATTTAAGACCTCAGTTTTACCGTAAACTACACCAACCCCGGTTGGGCCGAACATTTTGTGGGCAGAAAATACCATAAAATCGCAGTTAAGTTTTTTTACGTTAATCGTTAAGTGAGCAACTGCTTGCGCCGCATCGATAATAGTAATAGCTTTTTTTTGCTTGGCAATTTTTATCAATTTCGCAACGGGATTAATAGTACCAGTTGTGTTGGATACAAAGATTAAACTAAAGATTTTTGGTTTTTTTGACAGTAATTTTTTACAAGCCATTAGATCCAGTCGCCCATCTTGGGTTAGGGGGATATAATCAATTTTTAATTTTTTATCTTTTGCCATTTGTTGCCACGGAACGATATTGGAATGGTGTTCCATTTCTGAAAGCAGTATTCGGTCCCCAGCTTTTAAATTTTTTGTTAAAGAATACGCTAAAAGATTTAATCCATCAGTCATACCGGAAGTAAAAATGATTTCTTTTGGTCCGGCGTGAATAAATTTCGCGATTTTTTCTCTCGCGGTTTCTACTTTTTGGGTCGCCTCTTCAGACAGAGTGTGGATCCCCCGGTGAGTATTGGCCGAATATTTTTTATAATATTCCACGGTTGCGTCAATCACATTTTTTGGTTTCAGGGCGGTCGCGGCCGTATCGAAATAAATGAGCGGGTGCCCGTTGATTTTGCGGGAGAGGACAGGGAATTGTTTTCGGATTGTATTTGTGTTCATATTTTATTGTTCGAGTGAGCCGATAGAGTCGGCGAATCGAGAAGTAAGTTCTCGACTTAGCTCGAACGATATTATAAGTATAATTTTTTAGCTATTATAATTCTTTTCTTTTCAGGAAATTCTTGTAAGACTGCTCCCAAAAAACCTTTGATAATAATACCTTTAGCTTGCGCTTCGGTCAATCCGCGCGACATTAAATAAAAAATTTGTTCTCCGTCAATTTTGCCTACCGTGGCGCCGTGGCTGGCTTTTACTTCGTTTTCCAAAACGTCCAGGCGCAGGATAGCCAAAGCCTTGGCTTGTTTGGAGAGCAAGATCGCGTGTTCTTTCAAGTCAGCGTCCGCGTTTTTTGCGCCTTTTTCAATTAGGATATCGCCTTCAAAATTGGCGCTGGCCATGCCGTCTAAAACGCCTTTCACAATGGTGCGCGAAAACGTGTTCGGCGCTTTGTGAATGACATTGGTGCGCAGTTCCAAATGATTTTTATTGCCAAAAAATAGTCCTAAGAGTTTTAAAGAAGAGCCGGGTTTGTCCAAGACAGCATTAACTCTTATCTCTTCACTTTTTTTTCCGTCCCAGAAAAACGGAAAGATTCTTTTTTCGTTTGCTTTAAGTTTTATGTTGACCGTGCGCA
>PFAJ01000035.1 GCA_002773695.1 Candidatus Doudnabacteria bacterium CG10_big_fil_rev_8_21_14_0_10_41_10
ACTGTATTTTTTTATAATTACAAAACCTTAATGTTCTTAAAATCATTTTAAGGTTTTGCGTTAGTGATTTGAACTCAGGAGACCAGAACTTTTAAAAAACGACTTAATATGTTACAATACGGCTAGACTATTTTACGGTTCTAGCGGTTTTTAATTACAATATTTATTTATGACTGAAAAAGAAAAACAATTGTATAAAGAAAGACTTGCGAAACTTGAAAGGATTATCAAAGCCGGAGGGAAAGCGTATCCAGCAAAAAGTTTTAGGAAAAATTTCGTGATGGAGGCTGTGGGAGATTTTGAAAAATTCTCAAGAACCAAACAACAAATTATTTTAGCGGGCAGAATAAAGGCTTTGCGAGGGCATGGCAAGCTGGTGTTTGGAGATCTTGAGGACAAATCAGGTCGGATCCAGTTTATTGTTAAAGCTGATGAAATTGATGAAAATCAGTTTCAAATGTTTAAATATTTTGACGTTGGAGATTTTATTGAAATTTCCGGTTCCTTGTTTAGTACTAAACAGGGAGAAAAAACACTTCAGGTTAAAACGTTGCGTTTACTTACAAAATCTTTACGAGCGTTGCCGGAGAAATATTCCGGACTGCAGGACACTGAAATAAAATTGCGCAAACGATATTTAGATATGCTGGCCAATCCGGAAACGCGAGAGTTTTTTCGAAAAAAAACGGTGTTTTGGAATTCTGTCAGAGAATTTATGGTCGCAGAAGAGTTTTTAGAAGTTGAAAATCCGGTTTTGGAACATGTGCCCGGTGGTGCTGAAGCGGAACCTTTTAAAACCCATTACAACGCGCTCGACGAAGATTTTTATTTGCGGATATCTTTGGAGTTACCTTTAAAAAAACTTTTGGTCGGGGGTTATGAAAAAATTTTTGAAATCGGTAGAGTTTTTCGAAATGAAGGTATATCAGCTGAACATCTTCAAGATTATACCGCGATGGAATTTTATTGGGCCTACGCGGACTACGAGGATTTGCAGAAATTTTTAGAGAAATTTTATCGCGCCATCATCAAATCGTTGTTTGGCGGCTTGAAGGTGAACAGTCAGGGGACTGAACTTGACTGGGGAAAGCCATGGAAAAAATATGACTACTATGAGTTGTTCAAAAAATACTCGGACGTAGATTTACAAACTGCCACCGAAAAAGAATTGAAGAAAAAAGCGGATAGTCTAAAAATCAAATATGAGCCATTCGCAAAAAAAGGCCGGTTGGTAGATTTGATTTATAAAAAGACCGTAAGACCAAAATTGGTCGAGCCGGGCTTTTTGCTGGACCCACCGGTCGAGATAGAGCCTTTAGCAAAACGAACGGATTATGATTCCTGGAGAGTACAAAGATTGCAGGTTATGGCGTGGGGGACGGAGCTTGGCAAGGGTTTTTCTGAGCTAAATGACCCGATTGACCAAAAGAAAAGATTTGAGGACCAAATGAAACTGCGTGAGGCGGGGGATAAAGAAGCACAGATTCTGGATAGCGATTTCGTGGAAGCTCTAGAATACGGAATGCCGCCAGCGGCGGGGTTTGGGATGTCCGAGCGGTTGTTTGCGGTTTTAATGGACAAGCCGATTCGAGAAGTTGTTATTTCTCCGGCGATGAGAAAAGAGACTGGGGGAATAGTTTTTGACTAGAGCAGTTTTACGTGTTAATGTATTAATACACTAACACGTAAAATTTAACTCAAATTAAATGTCAAAACCGAGGGAGGAAGTTAATAACCAAGAATACTACAAGGATATATATTTTTTATATGAGATTATTTCTCAAATGAAAAATACGACAGAAATCAAGAACTTTTTGAAAGACATGATGACTTCTAGTGAGTTGCGTATGTTCAAGAGGCGATGGCACATAGCCTGTGCTTTAGAGGCTGAAGTCCCAATGAGAGAAGTGGCAAGATTAACCAAGACGAGCACCGCAACCGTATTAAAAGTTTCTGAAAAAATGGAACGGGGTAAAGGCGGTTTGAAAGTAGCATTAGAAAGAACAAAACCCTTGAGGCGAAAAAATAAGAAGTTGCATCAAGGAGTATCAGCAACATTTGGATCATATTATTATATTAAAAATGATTAGGTGTATTGGTGTACTAATACGTTCACACTAAGTAGCGCGGGAAATACAATGCGGAAAAAATTTCTTTTAGGCACTGGTAATCCAACAAAGATTGAACATTACAAAAGTTTTTTGTCAGATTTAAACTACGACATTTTAACCTTAAATGATGTCAGTATTGCAGATCAGCCGGAAGAGACCGGAAAAACTTTTGAGGAAAATGCGGTTATAAAAGCAGATTATTACTATAAAAAAACAGGTCTCCCGGTAATTGCGGACGATGCGGGTTTTGAGATTCCGGCGTTAAATAACTTTCCAGGGGTTTTGTCCGGCCGATTTTTCGGAGGTAAACGATTAACTGATAGCGAAATAATCGCGGGGATCCTTGAAAAAATGAAGGGGCTGGCAGGGGACGAAAGGAAGGGTCGGTTCAGAGTGGTTATTGCGTTAAAGTTGTCTGATACGGTGATACATACGGAATCCGGAGCGATCGAAGGGCATGTTCCAGAAACTCCGCTTGATAAAGAAGCTCATCATTTTCCATACAGAAGTTTGTTATTTGTAGATAAATTAAATAAATGGTTTTACGACGTAACCGAGGAAGAAGAGGATCGGTTGGGGTATCGCAAAGCAGCTGTCAATAAATTGATGCGAATCCTAGACAATACTGTTTAGCAATAGCATTAAAAAGACAACCCGTAGTCATGTATCATCAATACATGGAGACATGGTGAACCTCTCGATATTTAATCTTTTGATTTTTTATGTTAGATATAAAATTTATTCGGGACAATAAAGAAATAGTAAAAAAGGCCGTTTCGGACAAGGGTTTAGATGTTGATATTGAAAAACTTTTGAAGCTCGACGAGCAAAAAAGAAAATATCAAACCGAGCTTCAAGAGTACAGCACCAAGAAAAATTTAGCCTCGAAAGAAATCCCGAAATTGGACGTTGAAAGTAAAAAGAAAAAGATAGCCGAAATGAAATCGGTTGATAAACAAGCAGACACCGTAAAAGCCGATTTGCAAAAAGTAAAATCTGAATTTAATGAGCTAGTTATATTGGTTCCAAATATTCCTTCGAAAGATACTCCTGTTGGACCGGATGAATCCGCAAATAAAGAAATTTATAAATGGGGGGTTCTGCCGAAATTTAACTTTGACCCAAAGTCACATATTGAACTGGGGAAATCGCTTGATCTAATAGATTTGGAAAGAGGGGTAAAAGTTTCCGGTTTCCGCGGTTATTTTTTGAAAAATGATGCCGTGATGATGCACTTGGGTGTTTTGTGGTTGGCGCTTGAAAAATTGGTGAAAAAAGGATTTACACCAACCATCCCGCCCGCCCTAGTCAAAGAGTTTGCCTTGGTAGGTAGCGGTCATTTTCCTTTTGGTAAAGAAGAAATTTATCAGATTGGTAACCCTCACCGTTTGGAAGAAAGTCAAAAAGGTTCCGAAAAAGATAGTATTTATCTTGGTGGAACCAGTGAGCCTTCTTTACTTGCTTACCACGCCGGGGAGTTACTAGACGAAAAAGATTTACCTATAAAACTTTGCGCGATTTCACCTTGTTTTCGAAGTGAGATCGGCAGTTACGGAAAAGACACAAAAGGGATCTATCGAATTCATGAGTTTATGAAAGTGGAGCAAGTGGTATTTTGTAAAAATAATATTGAGGAATCTATGAAATGGATGAAAGCAATGGAAGACGCGGCTAAAGAATTACTGGAAGATTTGGATCTACCTTACCATATTATTATCAATTCCACCGGCGACCAAGGAGCGGGAAAGTATGAGATGCACGACATCGAGACCTGGATGCCTTCGCGGAAAGGTTATGGCGAGACGCATTCCAACTCCGCGTTGACGGACTGGCAGGCTCGCAGACTAAACATCCGTTATCGAGATAAAACTGGTAAAGTTCAGTATGTGCACACCTTAAACAACACCGCGATAGCCAGCCCGCGAATCTTAATCGCGCTTTGGGAAAATCATCAGCAAAAAGACGGCTCGATTAATATTCCGAAACCGCTTCAAAAATATGTTGGTAAGAAAGTGATAAAAAATCCCGCAGCACATGAGTGATCGGGGCGAGCCATGTTTTCCAATCCATTACATTAGTGACCAGTTGATATCGGCAACGACGAGGTCATCGTCCCCACGGTCGCCGCACATCATGGCGAAGACCGGAAAGAGAGTAGGCAGCAGGTCCGGACGGTATTTATGCATGTTATGGATAAGCTTGCTGGCAATGAGGCGCATTCCCTCTTCTTGTGAAAAGTCCTTGTTAGCAGGCACGATAGCATCACAGAGCGCGCACGAAATAATGCTTATCTCGGTGCCTGCGCTTGTCACAACTGCTTCGAGGAATATTTTAACCACTAATTAACGCATTGAATCCTCCTTAAAGAAATTTTTTTATATATATTAATAGTCCTGTTTTCAATATATTAAATGCACTCTTGGGTAGAAATCTCGAAGCAAAATTTAGAGTATAACGTAAAACAACTGCGAAAAATAATTGGTAAAAAAACCAAGCTTTTGGCAGTGGTGAAAGCAAACGCTTATGGGCACGGGATGCTACCTGTCGCAAAAATTGTCGAACCGTTTGTTGATTGGTTTGGAGTGGCGGGGATCGGAGAGGCTATTGAGCTAAAAAAGAACCGAATAAAAAAACCAGTTTTAGTTTTAAATTATTATGGGTTATACGCTCACAAAAACTCTGCTTCAAAAAATTTAATATACGCGGTCAAACAAGGCATCAGCTTCGGAGTTTTTACAACAGCGCAGTTGGACGTCTTAACCCTGGCCGCAAAAAAAGCCAAAAGGAAAGCCAAGATTCATTTGGAGATTGATACCGGATTATCACGATCCGGACAAAGGATCGTCACCATAGATTCGTTTTTAAAAAAACTGGTAAAATACGATAAAAAATTAATTTTTGTTGAAGGTGTTTACTCGCATTTCGCGAGTTCCGAGGAAAACTTGGTTTATACTGAAAAACAGATTCGAATATTTAACCGGGCAATCGGAAAGATTAAAAACAATTTGCCCGACGCTGAAGCGCATATCGCGTGTTCCGCGGCGGCGGTGTTGCACCCCGCTTCACGATACGATATGATCCGACCGGGAATAATGTTATATGGACTGCACCCTTCTAAAAAAACTCATCACGCGCCGGGGAAAAGTGAATATGTAGGCAAACAGATAGATTTGAAACCAGTGATGACTTGGAAAACTGAAATTATCCAAGTCAAAGATATTGTTAAAACCGCTTTTGTAGGGTACGGGTTGAGTTATCAAGCTAAACGCAATATGAAATTGGCGGTAATCTCAACAGGTTACGCGGATGGGCTGGATAGAGGGTTATCAAACATCGGGGAAGTTTTGGTAAGAGGTAAAAAAGCCAAAATCATCGGCAGGATTTGTATGAATGTTTCAATGATTGACGTCACCGGTTTAGGCGTTAAGATCGGCGACGAGGTTGTGATAATCGGCAAGCAAAAAAAAGAACGAATCAGAGTTGAAGATATTGCCGAAAAAATTGGCACTATAAATTATGAAGTAGTGACTAGAATTAATTGGAATTTACCAAGAATAGTGATATAAATGGCAAAGAAAAAAATAAAAGTAGCCCTGATTTTCGGTGGAACTTCTCAAGAGCGGGAAGTGTCTTTGCGGTCGGGGATGACGATTGCTAAATACCTAGATACCAAGAAATTTGAAGTAGTTCCGATTGAGCTGGCGAAAAATGGCAAGTTGCTGATTTCTTCTCCGACTATAAATAATATAGCAAGCCAAATAACGGCAAAACGAGCCAAATCCACTCGTGAGCTGGTTCCTGTGGCAAAAGCCGATAAGGCAGGCATAGACGTCGCGTTTTTGGCCCTACACGGGCCTGGAGGAGAGGACGGGACAATCCAAGGGATGCTCGATTTGATGAAAATCCCGTATACTTGTTCCGGTGTGCTAGCTTCTTCTTTGGCTATGGACAAAGCGAGGACAAAAAGACTTCTTACCTCGGCTAATATTTTGGTGTTGCCTGATTTTGTGATTACGAAAGACGATTATAAAAAAAATAAATATAAAATTTTAAAAAAGATTCGTGGACGCGTGGTTGTTAAACCAAATCGTATAGGGTCTTCTTTGGGGGTTACAATTGCTTCCGGGAGAAATAATATTTCTAAAGCGATTACAACCGCCTTGATCCATGACGATGAAATTTTGGTTGAGCCTTTTTTATCAGGTCGAGAAATTACGGTTCCGGTTTTGGGTAACCATTTCGCCGAGGCGTTGCCGACAATCGAAATTATTCCGTGGAAGAAATCAACATTTTATGATTACGCGGCAAAATATGAACAAGGCGGGTCGAAGCATGTTATTCCGGCGCAACTCACCAAATTACAAGAGCAAGGGGTTCAGTTGCTGGCCTTAAAAGCGCATCGAGAGTTGGGATGTAGAGGAGTAACAAGATCTGATTTTATTTTAGCTAAAAATGGAAAGTTTTATTTTTTAGAAATAAATACAATTCCCGGCATGACGCCAACATCGTTGGCGCCACAATCCGCTCAAGCGGCAGGGATTGATTTTCCTGAATTATTAGAGCGCCTGATCAAGCTTGCATTAGAAAAAAATTGAAATTGACATGGGGTTGTTCTCGTTTAAAAAGTCTTGGCAATCGAGAAAAAAAAGCGCTCGTTTTCGAACGCGCTATTTTCAACAAAGAATAACCCAAGCGCGAAATTATAAAAGACCAACCAGAATCGTTCCTAAAGCAAAAACAAAAATATCTCTTAGAACCCTGGCGTTTAAATTGACTTTTTATAAAATTATTTTCTTGGGCATAGTTTTGACGATAGGTTACTTTTTAATCATCTCAAACTTATTCTTAGTTACAGAAGTAAACGTTTTAGGTAACGAACAGGTTCAGTCTGATAAAATCGAGTCCTGGGTGGAAGACGCGGGAGAAAGCAGGGTTTGGAAATTGGTCCCGAGGAATCATATTTTATTGTTATCCGAAAAAAGTCTTTATTCAATACTCTCTGAAAAGACCCCGTATATTTTCGATGTGACCAGAGTTTCCCGAAAGGGAATAAATAAAATTGAAATAACCGTGGAGGAACGAGTTCCGTTAGCCATTTGGAAGACGGGTGAAAAATTTTTCTATATCGATAAACTGGGAATTGCTTATGAGCAGGTAGTTTCCGGATACGCGACTTCTACTGAAAATTATATACAAATCGAAGACATCACCGAAACACCGATTATCGTTGGTGAGGATCTGAAAATTTTACAAGTAATAGAATTTTTCAATAAAGCATTTTTAAATTGGGATAAAAATATTACCCCGGGTATTGATTATATAAAAATTCCAGGGAGATTTGGGCAGGAGATTCAGTTTTTTTCAAAAGAGGGATGGGCGGTTATTTTTGACATTTCAACCGAAGCCTATAAACAGGTGCAAAGTCTCCGTCTCATATTGGATCAAGAAATTCCACTAGATCGTAGAAAAGAAGTTGCATATATCGACTTAAGGATCCCAAACAAGGCTTATTATTGCTTTCAAGGCGAGCCCTGCTCTGTAATCCAAACCCGAAACGAGCTTGTGGAGTAATGATTTGACCTTTCATCTTTAGTTTGTTTAAATTGAATTAAAGTCATTAAGAAAAATAACGAGCCCTAAAGCAAGTTTTAGGGTATTCTGCCAGAAATAAAAAAACAATGGATAAAAAGCAATCGGGATTAGTGGTAGTTGTAGCCTCCATCCTTTTGGTGGTGGCGATAGTTTGGTTGTTTGTGATTAATTTTGATGGCAAAACAAAAAGAGATACAAATATTGGGATCCCGGAGGCCCAAATGTTGGAGCAAAAAAGTAACGGTGAGGAATCGTTTGAAACTTTTGAGTTAGAAGATTTTAGTTCAGATTTTTCAGAGCTGGATCAGCTGCAACAGGATATCAACGATGTTAATATTGAAGAAGATATTATCCCGACTTTGTAAATAAATATGAAAAAAATAACAGCAGTTACAATTCTCTTTTCTTTGTTATTATCACTCAATACCGCCATCGCTCAAACAAGTTCTAGCGATTATGTCCACACTAAGGCAACTATTCAAGAACAAATCCGAACTACCAAGGAAGTTGTTGGTGGTAGCCTGGAAAAGTATCGCAACACCGCTCAAGAACAGCATGTGGAACGGTTACAATACTTGCGCGAGTATGCGCAGAAAATGATAGACAGGCGAAATGAAGTTTTGAGTTCATTGAGAGAAAGAATCGAAAAGTACAAAAATTTGACTGACGCAGAAAAACAAGCGCTTCTAGATACAGTCAAAGGATCTGAAGACGGACTTAGAAATTTAGTTGGCAAAATTGATTCCGAAGAAGATTTGGACCAACTTAAAAACCGGGTAAGAGAGATTGCTGACGAAAAAATTTTTCAGTACGTCACTCCAAAAATTCATTTGGTTGCCATGGCTGAAAAAATAAAAGCAGTTTTGTCAAGGATGCGAGCAATAACCGGCAAGATAGAACAAAGTATTACACGAGCGCAAGAAGCAAATCTTGATATCAGCTCAATTGAGGCAAAATACGAGGAATATAAGGGACAGTTAGTTGTGGCTCAAAATACGCTTAACGAAGCGGAAGATTTGATACAAAATTTAACCGAAGATCTTGAAGATCCGAAAGCGATTTTTGTACAAGCAAAAGCGAAAGTGAAAAACGCTCACGAGGCGCTAAAGTCGGCGCACCGACTGGTGAAAGAAATCGCGAGTAGTCTAAAAGAGTTGGATAAAAATAGTTCACAGGAATAATTTTTGATAATTAAAATATTTTTATGGAGACATCGAATGGATATTCGAAGTTCTATATTGTAGTCGGGAAGATCTCGGGATGGTTGTCAATCGCCTCGTTTGCTCTGGGGTTGTTTAACAAACTCTCGGTGCGTGAGTGGTTGTTTACTCCATCGGACTTACTCCAAGCGGCGCTGTATTTAGTGCTGTTTGCGATTTTTGCTTCCATGGCGGCAATAAGCTCTCGCTAACAAATAATTAATAATCGCCTTTTGACAGGGCGTGTTTCGATTTAAAAAATCATGAAGAAAACTAAGTTGGTTTTAGTCGCGGTCGTATTATTGTTAATCCCGGCAGTTGCGCTAGGTGGTTTAAATAAGGGAGAAAAAGAAGTGGTTATATCAAAAACCACAGTTCATAGCGGGGATTTTGTAAACGGCGCGGCAACAGTTGATGTGTCGGGGACAGTGGAAGGGGATGTAATGACTGCGGGGGCTCAAGTGGATATATCGGGGACTGTTGAAGGAGATATTTTGTCCGCCGGAGGTCAGGTAGACATTTCGGGCGATGCGGGACAAGACGTCCGTTTGGTTGGTGGAAATGTTTTTTATTCGGGAACCACCAAACAAAATTTCAGCGCTTTCGGCGGGAATGTTCGTCTGTCTACTGATTCGATGATTTCCGGTAACGCGTATATCGGTGGGGGAAATGTGGAATTGAAAGGAGTAATTATTGGAAATGTCAAAGCTGGCTCAGGCAAGCTGGTTGTCGCGGGTGAGATTGGTGGTGATTTGGTTGTCTATGCGGATGAAATTTCAGTCCGAGACGGAGCGATTATCAAAGGAAATTTCACTTACTATTCCAAAATAGAAGCTAATATTTCTGAGGGAGCGACCATTGGCGGGGCTATTGAAAAAAAGAATGCTAAACCAACAGGCTCATCGTCAAATTTTGATAAAGGTAAAGGATTTTTATTCGGATTTTTTATCTGGCGTTTGCTAGCCGCGTTGATAGTAGCGTTGGTTTTCTGGCAAATTTTTCGTGACAAAATTAAAAAGGCCCTTGATGATGGGAACAATTCTTGCTGGAAAAAAATTGGTACGGGATTGGTGTTGATGATTGTCACGCCAATTGCCGCGATTATCGCCATGGTAACAATTTTGGGTCTTCCTATCGGATTAATCGGAATGGGTTTGTATTTGATCGGAACGTATTTAGGAATGATTTTGGGGGTTGTATTGTTCGGAAATTGGATTGTGAAATTGATTAAGTTGCCGGAAAAAGGAGACGGTTTCCCTTGGATGTCATACTTTGTCGGAATGATCGTTCTTTCGGTGATTTCAGTAGTGCCGTTAATCGGCGCGGTCGCCAGTTTCCTTATTCTTTCTTGGGGAGTAGGATCTCTCTATCCGTTACTGAAACGTTGACGGGGAGGACGTTATTAAAAAATCAAAGAAGGGAACCTTCTTATGAGAAGGTTCCCTTCTTTACTATTTAGCCGTCTTGTTTTCATCTTTTGACTCAGGAATTTAGTACCTTTGAGTTAAGCTTGACGTCGAGTGTTAAGATTGCAGCAATTAAGGTTACCTTTTGGATTCCGTAGCGGAGTACAATGGTGGCAACCATTAAATTGTCATCATAACCATGAAAGCAAAACAAACCAAGAGTACCAAGTATCCTTAATTGCTATGAAAAAACGCGTGATCGAGCAGTGCCAGCGCAAGAGCACAAACGCTGGAAGGATAATCCCAAGCTACCGCCTGGACCCGCCGAGGTAAGAGTTACAGCTAGACGCTTGTTATCCTTACGGCAGAGCCAGGAAAGTCGCCTCGTTTGACGCCATAGATGATTGTTCCCGGCACGTCTACGGCAAGTGCTATGACCGAGAAACTGCTGAAAACGCAATACTATTCGTTAATGATCTGATCAGCCGAGTTCCCTTTAAAATCCAAAGGATCCGGGTGGATAACCGTTATGGCAAGACTTTTGTTAAGCACCGCAATTCTTTAGGCATCGAGGTTATTGAAAATGAGCCTTACTCACCCGAACAAAACGGCAAGATTAAACGCTTTCATAAAACCCTGAAACGGGAATTTTTCTACCGCCACCGCTCCTACACCGACAGTCTCGAAACCCTAAACTATAAGTACTCTCAATGGCTTACTTATCACAACCACCAAAGAAGACACGTGGGCTTAGGCATGAACGGCTTAACTCCAGCCCAGAAAATCGCTTCTACTCTTCTGAAGGTCACCGCTAACACATTAATTCTTACTAATCCACAAAAGGCGACTGGAACTCCGCAAGAGTACAAGTCTTGACGTCGAGGGTGCCCTGTGATATTATTGCTTGAATTCTCGCTTGGATGAGCGGGTCGCCCGAAAGGGTATGCGGGCAAGACCCTTCCCATAATAGGGGCCATAAAAGGAGTGTTGGATGAAAGATAAAAGATATGAAGTTTTTTTTCGGTGGGCGACAAAATAAAAATATCAGATGGCCCAGATATTTTGGGTCTGTCTGAATCTCTCCACGAGAATGTGGCGCCTGAAAAAGTGCGGCGCTGTGTTTTTTTTATGATGTCGTGGGAGAAAACTACCAAAAAGAAAAAACTCGGCGTCTGTACCAAAACCATAGCAGTCAAAGTTTCTGCTCTAAAGCAGGGAACTGACCGCGGGAGACCGGTTTTGGAATAACCGGGTATGCCCTTTTTTTTGGATCGGGAAATCCGAATACTGTACAATCTCGTTACAAAAACGGGGGTGGCCACCACCGGTGCATACTAGTCCATCGCCCTAGCTGATCTTTACAGGCAGGCCGGGGCTTTTTTTATACAATAACAAAAACGGCTCTCCTGAGCCGTTTAAGATTTCGATCAAAATTTAAAGATTTTTATCCAAGATTTGTTTGAACTGTTCTTTTGGAGCTGCGCCGATTATTTCATCCACAATACTACCGCCTTTGAATATCTTCATGTTTGGGATTGACTGAACGCCGAACTTTCCCGCGTTTTGAGGATTCTCATCGACATTAACTTTTATAAATTTGATTTTACCATCGTATTCTTTTGCCAGTTCGTCTAGCACCGGGGCGACTATTTTGCACGGGCCGCACCATTCCGCCCAGAAATCCACAAATACCGGAATGTTTGATTTTATAACTTCTTGATCAAATTCAGCATCAGAGATATTTTTTGGTTGCATGTATTATTTTTTTAATTTCTTTGCTTTCTTTACTAAGAATATCTGAATTTTCACCATTAGTCAATTAGTTGTGAAATTCGGCTATTATTTGTATGATATATATATGTCAGAAAAGCGCCAACTAGCGATTTTATGGATTAGTACGCTGTCCGTTGTAGCTGCGATTTTTTTTCCTGTCCGACAGAATCTTTCCGAGCAAGCGCCGGTAGTGAGTGGGGTTATTTCTTCATTGCCAGTTGTAGAGGAACCAATTCCTAAAAGAATTGGAGAGGGCGATAACTTGGACTTAGAAGCGCCAATCGCGCTGGCGATAGATTTAAATTCTCAAAAAATTCTTTTTGAAAAAAATATCGACGAATTTTGGCATCCGGCATCCTTGACTAAACTTATGACCGCGATTGTGGTTTTAAATACCGTCTCGTTTGATGAGGTGGTCGAAATTGAAGCAGTAGACACCGATGTCGCTCAACCAAAAATGGGACTTGTTATTGGAGAGCGGGTTACCGTTGAGACTTTACTGAAAGGTATGCTGATTGCGTCCGCAAACGACGCGGCGAATACGCTTGCGCGCGTTGTTACCGGGTCGCCGGAACGATTTGTTGATTTGATGAATTTGATGGGAAAGCAATTACAACTGAATAATACTCGCTTTAAAAATACGACCGGATTTGATTCGGATGGGCAGTTAACTACCGCCTGGGATTTAAAAACTTTGGTTTTTGAATTTTTAAAAAATGAAAAACTCGCAAGTATAGTGCAGATTGACTCAACAGTCGTACAGTCGGTTGATGGCGGTAGGAGGCACTGGCTGACAAGTTCCAACAAATTAGTAACGAGAGAAAATATTTTAGGAGTGAAGACCGGATTTACAGAGGAGGCGTTAGGAAATCTTATTATATTAGCGCAAGATCATGGTAATCAAATCCTCACAGTTGTTTTGGGAAGTAATAACCGAGAGGCGGAGACGTTGAAACTAATTGACTGGGTTTTTTCGAACTATACATTTTAAACTCCTTCTCTTTCCCTCTAAGATAAGAGGAGGATTGGGAGCGGCTATAAATCGTGTTAATCAAGATAACTTCGTAATACCGGCTAAACCACCCTTTTGTTTTAAGGAGGATATGGTCGGGGATGACAGAAATAAAAAAAAATCTTATAATTCAGATAGATGTTGGAGAATACACCACAACTAATCAAGCTGTTTTCGTTAACAACGGCCTCGTTTCTGGTGGCCATGGTTTTGACGCCGATTTTAACCCATTATCTTTACAAATACAAGCTTTCACAAAAGATTAGAGTTTGCGCCTGGGATGGAACTCCCGCGACAAATTTTTTAAAATTTCACAAAAAAAAAGAGGGGACTCCATCTATGGGGGGGCTTTTGATTTGGGTTACTGCCGCGGTTTTAACTTTATTTCTGAATTTGTCCCGTTCGCAAACATGGCTGCCGGTATTTGTATTGGTTACCACCGGATCGCTTGGTTTGTTTGATGACTTTTTAAATGTCAAAGGGATCGGCGCTGTGCGCGGTCTTTCCGTAAAATTGAAATTTGTTTTTCAGTTTCTAATTGCCTCTCTGGGAGCGTGGTGGTTTTTCTTCAAGCTGGATTTTAGTAGTATCACGATTCCCGGAGGAGACTGGATTGGTTTATCTAGCAGTTGGGATATTGGTTGGTTATATATTCCATTATTTATTCTGGTAGTGGTTTTTATCACAAACGCCGTAAATATTACTGATGGGCTGGATGGATTGGCCGGGGGAACGCTTGCGGCGAGCTTTGGAGCGGTTGCTATTATCGCTTGGGTGCAAGGACAGTTTGGGATTGGGATTTTTGCAGGCACTATTGTCGGAGCGCTACTTGCGTTTTTATGGTTCAATATCCACCCCGCTAGATTTTTTATGGGGGACACCGGATCGTTTGCATTGGGTTCGACTTTAGCGGTCATTGCTTTTTTAACAAACTCTGTTTTATTGCTTCCGGTTTATGGATTTATTTTTATTGTCGAAGCGCTATCTTCTCTGGCGCAACGATTTTCAAAAAAATATTTCAAAAAAAAGATTTTCAAAATCGCCCCACTTCACCACCATTTCGAGGCGCTGGGCTGGCCGGAAACAAAAATCACAATGCGGTTTTGGATTATTGGAGTGGTAACCGCCGTGGTTGGTGTGGTGCTTTCCGTTGTTAGCTAGCAGAGTATGAGTAAAAAAAAAGATTTAATTTAGTTTTTATCCTTTTTAAATATTTTTACAATAACGAAATAAAAAAATGCTAGATCTACTAATCAAAAATGGGAAAGTTGTGGATGGGACAGGTAAAAATAAACCCCAAGATTTGGACGTGGGTGTAAAAAATGGAGAAATTTCTGAACTGGGAAATCTTAAGGGCGCTCGAGCAAAAAAAGTGATTGACGCAAATGGTCTTCTGGTATCGCCGGGGTTTATAGACGCGCAGAACCACTCGGATGCCTATTGGACACTGTTTGACTATCCAGGGCAGGAAAGCATGATTAGCCAGGGGATAACAACCATTGCTTTGGGTAACTGTGGCGCGTCACTTGCCCCACTACCATCGCTGGAAAGTTTCAAGTCGATTCAAAAATGGCATTCGCCGGAAGGGGAAAATATAAACTGGACTTATTTCGAGGAGTATTTAGCCGAACTTTCCAAATTGAAATTAGGAGTAAACATCTTAAGTCTTGCCGGGCACTCAACAATCCGTCGAGGACTTTTGGGAGATGTCGTTCGAAAAATTAGTGATAACGAGCTTGAGGTTCTTGAAAGGGTTTTGATTTCTGCCATGAAAGCGGGGGCGTTTGGTTTATCATATGGTTTGGTTTATGCTCATGAATACGATTCGTCCACCGATGAGGTTGTAAGGTTGGCAAAGATCGCGACAAAATTTAATCGGCCAATTTCAATACATTTACGTAATGAAGCGAAAGGGATCCTTGATTCGATTAGCGAGGTTATAAATATTTCAGGAAAAGCCCGAGCGAGAACAAAAATTTCCCACCTCAAAATTCGCGACGCGAAAAATTGGGGGCTGTTTGAACAGGTGCTCAAATCGTTGGAACTTGCTTACCGGCAGGGAGTAGATGTGCGATACGATGTTTATCCATACACTACATCCTGGTCGATCCTTTATACTTATTTGCCAAAATGGGTATACCAAGGCGGAAAGGTTGAATTGAATAAAAAATTGCAAGAGCCTTTCCAAAAAAATAAAATTATCGAAGCCCTTCGGGAGGAAACGCAAGATTTTTCGAAAATTATTATCGCGACAGCCACATCTGCCCCGCATTTGATTGGAAAAAGTCTCGTGCAGATTGCTGGGAGTCAAGGAGTAACAGTTGAAGAGGCGTTGGTTAATGTTTTGGAATCAACTGAAAGTGAAGTGGTGGTTTTTGATGAAAATATAGACAAGAATCATTTGGAAGAATTTTTAAAACATCCACTTGGAATGATTTCCACAAATGGAGCGGGATTTTCTGTTCGTAACTTGTTTACAAAAAATCTCGTTCATCCTCGATGCTTTGGAGCGATGCCAAGATTTTTATCAATGAGTTTAAAAAATAAATGGCTGACGCCGGAAAAGGCGGTGTATAAAATAACCGGAATGCCGGCGGAATATTTGGGGTTGAAAGACAGAGGTTTTTTAAAAAAAGGCAAAAAGGCGGATATTACCGTATTTGACCCTAAAAATATTCAGGATTTGGCTACGGTAGATAATCCTTACCAACCTTCATTAGGGATTGAAGAAGTTATTTTGAACGGGGAAATGGCGTTTGAAAATGGGGTTGCTACAGCCGAAAAATCAGGAAAGGTTTTAAAGGCCCGAAGTTAACGGTATTGACCAAACAACGCATTAAAATAAAAAATCAGCAGTGCCTGATTTATTAGGTAGATTGAAGGCTCTATAAATTGGGCAACTACAAGATTTATACTACTTGATTTTTTAAAAAACCCGGACACCGAGGTGACGACCGAGTCATCAAGGTTATTCCTTAGGCTCACCGACGCCAGACGGCACCGATTTCCCTTTTCAGTTCGTTGAAATCAAACCTTATTCCTTTTATCGCTTCAACCAAACTCTCTTTGGACTCGGCGATCTCGCGAGAGTCGCAGTACACGCAAAGGAATCTCCAAATCCTTGCAAGCATTGATTTTCCACCAATCATCGACAAGGAGAATTATAATAAAGAGTTATGTATTTGCCAAACTTTAAAAATAAAAAAATTGCGATACTTGGCTACGGCCGCGAGGGGAAATCACTGCGGCATTTTTTGTCTGGGGAGGGGATTGAGGCAACGATACTTGATAGAGATGAAAATCTTGTCATTGACACTTCCGTAATTCGAAGCCTCACCTCAACCATCTCCCAAGCGGGAGAGAGTGCCCGAAGGGAGGGAGAGGCAAGGAGTGTGTCAACGTTAGGAGTACAATATTTAGGTAACCTTGATAATTTTGATCTAGTTTTTAGAAGCCCGGGGGTTCCAAGGTTAACACCCGAATTATTAGCTGCCGAAAAAAAAGGAGTTGAAATTTCATCCGCCACTAAACTGTTTTTCGATTTGTGTCCATGCCCGATCGTTGGAGTTACCGGCACCAAAGGCAAAGGGACAACGGCTTCTTTAATATATGAGATACTAAAGAAGCAATTTCAAATATCTAATGACAAATTACAAAAAAAAATCAAATCTCAAATTTTGAATAAAAAAGTTTATTTAGGGGGAAACATTGGTAATCCGGTGATAGATTTTTTACCAAAATTAAAACCAGAAGCTTTGGTGATCTTGGAGCTATCTAGTTTTCAGTTGCAGGACTTGCGCAAAAGCCCTCATATCGCGGTCGTTTTGGATATCTTTGTAGATCATTTGGATCATCATAAAACCAAAGAAGAATATCAAACCGCAAAGGAGAGTATTGTAAAATATCAGAACGAGGAGGATCTGGCAGTCCTTTACAAAAATTCTGATTCAGTAAAAAAAATATCAAAAAATATCAAAGCAAAAACAATTTGGTTTACAAAATACGAAGGCAAAATTAAATTGTTGGGAGAACACAATTTAATAAACGCGGAAGCCGCCCGTGTAACGGCTTCACTCCTCGGGGTTCGAGACAGTGTTAGTAAAGCTGTAATCGAAAAATTTAAAGGTCTTCCTCACAGATTAGAATTCGTAAAAAATGTGAACGGAGTTACATACTATAATGACTCGCAATCGACAATTTCAGAGACTGCGATCGCCGCGATTGATTCTTTTCAAAAGCCGAAAATTTTGATTTTAGGAGGTTCTGAAAAAGGATTAGAGTACGCGGGACTGGCGAGAAAAATCGTGAACTCGGATGTGAAGGCTGTTATTTTAGTCGGCGAGGCCGGGAAGCGAATCGAAAAAGAGTTGAAAAATCAAAAGTATAAGGGCAGTATAAAGAGTAATTTAAAAACTATGAAGGAAATGGTTGAGAACGCCGCGGAAGCCGCCGAGTCAGGGGATGTGGTGTTGCTGTCACCGGCAGCCGCAAGTTTTGGGACGTTTAAAAGCTACGAAGACCGCGGTGATCAGTTTAAGGCGGTCGTAAAAGGTTTATAAAAATATTCTACAGATTACCCAACTTGTCCTAAAATATTTGTATCTATGCATCGATACATAGATACAACACTATGGGTTTAGTTATTTGTTCAATCGCATGCTCCGCTCTGGATAAGTATATTCGTTTCGATTGGTATTTCGTAAAAAGTTATGAAACTGAAAAGAAAACCGTTTGACAAAAGGATTTTTGGACTGACCACGCTGATGTCTATAATTGGTCTGGTCGCGATTTCTTCCGCCTCTGCGGTTTTGTCATTCCAACGGTTTGGCCACACAAATTACTACTTAACACGACAGGGTATTTTTTTTATACTCGGTTTTGCCGCGATGCTTTTTGTTAGCCGAGTTGACTATCGATTTTTTAAAAAATATTCACCATTTATTTTACTAATTTCTTTTTTATCTTTATTACTTGTGTTGATTCCTGGAATTGGTGTTGAAATCGGTGGCAGTCGAAGATGGATAAATCTCGGAATAACTTTTTTACAACCTTCCGAGTTTGCGAAATTAGCTATTATTTTTTATCTCGCCGCTTGGTTTGCGACAAGAAAGGAACAAGTTATATATTTTTCGACCGGAGTTCTGCCTCCATTGGTTGTTTCTGGTGCCGCGGGCGCCTTGATTTTATTAGAGCCTGACTTTGGCAGTACGGCCGCAATCGCGTTGATTGCTTTATCTATTTTTTTTGCCGGGGGAGTAAAAATTTCTCATCTCGCGGGACTTTTAGTAACCGGGGTTGGGGTTGGTTGGTTGGCGGTGCAGGCCGCGCCTTATCGATTGGCCAGAATAACATCGTTTCTGGATCCTCAAGCAGACCCGTTGGGAATTAGCTATCAGATAAATCAAGCGCTTTTAGCTATTGGCTCCGGGGGGTTTTGGGGGCAAGGTTTTGGGTATTCCAGACAAAAGTTTAACTTTTTGCCGGAACCGCTGGGGGATTCGATTTTTGCCGTAATGGCCGAAGAGTTAGGATTCTTACGAGTTGGGACAATTTTGTTTTTGTTTATAATATTTGCGATTTTAGGATTTGTTGTGGCCCGGAAAGCTCAAGACAGTTTTGGGACATTGGTTGCCGTCGGGATCACCTCATGGGTGGTTTTTCAAACGGTGTTTAACGTTGGCGCGATGGTTGGAATATTGCCGTTAACCGGGATCCCTCTGCCATTTATTAGCTACGGCGGTTCCGCGATGCTTGCAAATATGATAGGTGTCGGCATTTTGTTAAATATTTCCCGGCAGGAAAGCTAATATGGACTGTTAACAGAAATAATAGTAAAATATTTGTATATGGCATTACCAGTAGAAAAAAGGAAAAAAATAGTTAAAATAGCCGCAGTAATAGCAACGATATTTTTAATTCTTGGGTTTATACCCGGGCTAATAAGCTATCGTACTGGAATCCTTCTGTTTGTATATACTTTGATTGTTGGATTTTTGATTTTTTTAGCAGTCCCAAATCCCGACCCGGCGCATGAAGTCTACAAACCGGAAGAAGACGAAACCGACCAACCGCCGCAATAAATAACCGCTTTGAATAAAATAAGACCCGGAATAAAATTTGTTTGGGCGTTTTTTGATTATATTAAACATCTTCTTTTGATCGTTTACTTTCAACTTTGAATTACGAAACTCTCTCTAACCGCTAGTGTTTTAAGAAACAAAGCTCGGCAAAGTAAATATTATTGTTCGAACGACTTGTCCGCCTAGGGAGGAAGTCAAAACCTACATTATCGTATTTTCTCGACTCTCCGCCAAAACTCCTCTGGCTCAAAGGATATTAACAACGCCGCAGGATTATCGCAATGACTTAAAACCGGAATTTCTTAATTTAGAGTCTTAAGTAGGGAACACGTCGTTTTTTGAAGTAGAGATCATTATTTAGCTTATTTTAGTCATAGTTTAGATTTTTCCACAAGAAGTTTTTTGACTTGAAACACACATCAATCTAGACTCATTTAAAGAACTATGTGAGAACTATCGTGCGAAAGAGGCGCGTTGAAATGATGGAAAATCGCCAAACAAACGTTTGGAGTTTTGGCGTGATTCATCAAATCTAAATCTAAAATCAATCTAAAGGAGTTATCAGAATATTGCTATAGCATAATTATGATAACAACAAGACTAAATCTAAAATCTACCTAAATTTATCTATATGATAATAATAAGAAGAAAATAAAAAAGAAAATTAATAAATTAGTAAAGTAAGAAGAAAGATGGCTAGTTTTATCAAAAAAATTAATTTATCCATATTAGTCGGTTTACTAACTATTATTCCGATAAGCGGAATTTTTGATGGAAAATTTTTTAGCCTGAAATCTCAGATTTTAGAGATCAGGCAACACCTCGACAATGCTTTGCCCGGAGAAATCTTGGTAAAGTTTTCAACCGATGAAAAATCCGCCATTCCAATAATTTCCGGAAAGTATAATCTGGAATATTCATCTACTCATTTTCAAAAAGTAAGTCAGTTCAAGCTTGCTTCCGACTCAAATACTTTAGACATTTTAGAAAAACTTAATAATGACCCGGCCGTTGAATATGCCGAACCGAATTACAAAGCGGTAGCATTCAATTTGCCCAATGACCCGTTTTTCAAATATCAATGGAATTTCCAAGAAGACAAGCTAAATCTGGAAAAAATTTGGAGCGGAGCTACCGGCAGGGGAGCAATAGTGGCTATTGTTGATACCGGAGTTGCCTACGAAGATTATTTTTCATTTAAACAGGCGCCTGACTTGGAAAATACCAGATTTGTCCCGGGATATAACTTTGTCCAAAGGAATAGTCACGCAAACGACGAAAACCGGCACGGCACGCATGTAGCGGGTACAATTGCTCAAAGTACTGACAATGGTGTTGGTGTAGCGGGAATCGCGCCAAGTGCTTCGATTATGCCGGTAAAAGTGCTTGATAAAAACGGTTCTGGAAATTATGCAGATGTCGCGGATGGGATTATTTGGGCCACGGATCACGGAGCGGATATTATAAACCTAAGCCTTGGCGGTCCTTCACCATCAAGAGTCTTGGAAGACGCTTTGGAATATGCGTTTGACAACGATGTCTTGGTGGTGGCAGCCGCGGGGAACAACGGAAGCAATAATGTCAGTTACCCGGCCGCTTATTCAAAATACGCTTTGGCGGTTGGAGCGGTAGACGCTTTGGGGGAAGTAACTTCTTATTCCAATCGCGGAGTAGGTCTCGATATTGTGGCCTATGGCGGAGACTTGTCAAAAGATTTTGACAATGACGGTTATAAAGATGGGATATTGCAGCAAACTCTGCAATCAGGATCAACCAGAGAATTTGGTTATATATTTTTACAAGGGACATCTATGGCCGCGCCTCATGTGGCCGCGGCGGCTGCTTTATTGGTGGAAAAAGGGATAAAAAACCCGGAAGAATTGACAGAATTGCTCACAAAATCAGCGACTGACCTAAATTCAAAAGGATATGACACTTCAACCGGTTGGGGATTGCTAAACCCGCTTGCGGCATTGAAGGGTCTGGCTAATGGATCAAATATCGCCCTCGAACCAGCAGAACCAATCGTCCAGCCAAATGTGCCTCCTACAGCTCGAATTTTGGGCCCTGACAACGCTTATACCGGCAAGGCAGTCGACTTCCGTGGCGATAGTTCTTACGATTCTGACGGGTATATAAAATCTTATAACTGGGATTTCGGTGATTCAGAGGGTAGTACTTTGGCGAGACCGACTCATATTTATAAATCACCCGGTAATTACACCGTAAAACTCGAGGTTATAGACAGTGAGAATGAAAAAAACGTTGTCTTTTTTAATATCTCGATTATCAATTCGCCACAAAAGGATTTGATAATCGATTCAATTGATATTTTATCTGAAAAATCTTTTATAAGAGTAAGAGCGAGGGTTTTTGTCAAGGTGGTTGATGAAAATGGTCTTCCTGTATCTAACGCGGAAGTTAAAGGTAATTGGTCCGGGTCTGCCGGCGGAAGTTCTTACCGGCTAACTGATTCTAATGGGATTGCCGAGATTGCTTCCCGTTGGAATTTCAGTCGCCATGGGTATATTGGCTTTTCAATCAGCCAGGTTTCATTTGAAGATGCCGATATTGTGTGGAATTTTGATTTAAATAAATCGAAAATCGCGGAAATAACCGTAACTTATTGAGAAACTTTTAAGCAAATTTTTACTGTGAACATTTTACCAACAGGAAAATTTTGTTTTCCACAAGGAAACCGTTGACTAGGCAGAGCCGCGTTGATAGACTGACATAACGGCCATTTTTGCGGACTACGTGTGCCGCGGGACTACGAGAGCCCACGCAAGATTGTATATTTTTGTTAAATTTTGTGCTGGGTTTTTAGTTTCTATCCTAAACTTTTAAAATTAGGCGAAACCAACCGTGTTAAAACCCAACTCAAAAAGCAAATCATATCAAATGCAAATCGAGAAGAAGATGACCAACTGTCCCGAGTGCAATAAACCCATCTTAAACGGCGGGGTTTTTCCGTCGCACGCCAAATTTTCAATGCGCTGTCCGTGGTGCCAAGCAACTTTGGAAATAAATATTCAGCCACGAATTTTAACCGAATTAATCAGACCCGGATCTAAAAAAACCGAAGAGACTCCTTTGGCTAAATTGGACGAATCAGGAGAATTCACAGAAACGGAAGGGTTGAAAGAAGCTCCAAAAACATATCGATTGGTAGGACATGTATATCCGGAAAGTAAAGACGAATCCTGATTCAGCCGTATTTTTAAAACCGAATACTCGAGCGGACTACGTGCGCCGCGGGACTACGAGAGCCCATTTTTGCCCCGTCTGACAATCAAGTCAGAGGAGGTGAAAATGGGCTTTTATTTTTAACTCCGTTACAGCCTTTGTGCTAGTTGGGCAGTACAGCCTGGGGCTTTAAGTAACGTAAAGAAAGGGGGTGGACTAAGAAAAATGAAAAAATTTGCTGCTTTCTTAAGCATTGCTGCCGTAAGCTTTGCTTTGGTTTCTCCAGCTGCCGCGTTTTCCACCTTTGTGGGCAATGTTAATGACAGCTCGTCTGTCACCGCGAACGCGACCTGGTCATTAATGGTTAAAGTTACAAACAACAACAACGCGCTTGTTTATAACAATGTCAATTCCAACGCTTCCTCTGGTGCAAATACAGTCAAGTCCGCCGACGATATGAGCAACGTCGCTATCACCACCGGTGATACCGATTCTGCTTCGTTAGCCGATTCTACTGTTAACACCAACAGCTTGGAAGAAGACCTAAACGGCGGTGAAGAAGGAACTACTACAGTTGACGGCGTTACAGACGATTCAACGGTAGAAGTTGGTTTAACCGATTCGAACGAAGAAGATGTTTACAACGAAAACTTCGTGGATATCGTTGACGAAGTCAACGCGGTGTCCGACGCGGGTGGAAACACTCTCGATTCCGGCGACTCTTTGACCGGTGGTACTATTGCCGCTGGTAGAGCAATGTCTGCCGCGGGAACCATCAAGCTTCTAAACTCAAATATCAAGGCGATTTTCCGTCGCTAGTTTTAGGCCTTCGGATGACCCCTTGTTCAAAAACAAGGGGTCATCCAAGGCCTTCCTATCATTTTTAACCGAATGATGGGAAGGACGGGATGACCGCTTGAGGTTGATCGACTTTAAGACCTTAAACAATTAGGATTTCTTGCTTAATCGCAAAAACCTAAACACGAAAGGGGGTGCAATATAAAATGAAAAAAACAATCGCATTATTCGCAGTAGCGTCTATGGTTTTGTTGGTCGCGGCTCCGGCCGCCGCTTTCACCACCTCGGTTTCCAGCGTCATCGACGCGTCTATGGTTAAAGCTATGGCCAAATGGGAATTGAAAGTTAAAGTTCAAAACGACAACGACGCTCTTATCACCAATAAAATAGAATCAGAATCTGATTCTGGTGATAACAAAATCGAGTCGGCTGATGATATGAACACGACTTCTATCACCACCGGTGATACAGACGCTGCCGCATTGGCAGATTCTACCGCCAACACCAACTCCTTGGAAGAGGACTTGCAAGGCGCGGAAGATGGCACGACCACAGTTTCCACTGTTGATGATGATTCTACTGTTGAAGTAGAAGTCAAAGATAAGAACGACGAAGACGTCAAGAACGATAACGACGTCATAATCGATGATGATGTTGAAGCCGAAGCAGATTCTGGCGATAACGGAATCGATTCTGGCGACAGCTTGACCGGCGGTTCTATCGCCTCTGGTAAAGCCATGTCTGCCGCGGGAGCTGTAAAGCTTCTCAACTCGAACATCAAGTCGATTCTTCGACGCTAATCGTTTGGGTTGAACAAACAACAAAAAAATACCGCGATACACGTACGTTACAAATCAAAATTTGTAACAAACGTTGGCTAAGGCAAAAACTTTAGCACACGTTGGTCTAAATTGTGTCTATAGTCAGGGGAGTTGGGCCGGAGAGGATTTTACAAGATTTTTTCTGCCCTGACTAAGCGCAAGAATGATTGGTACAACAAAAAAGACCTTTATTAAGTAGTAGACAAGTTGAATTCGACGAAGCGTCGTGGGCAAACGCTTGCTACTTAATTATGTTAGCGCCGAAAACATTTAACGGTTATTAAAAAGTTGTATCTTTTGAAAACCGTTTGGTGTGAGTAGGGTTCCGTAATGTACAAAAAAAGGTCGAAAAAAAGAATGGTCAACACAACGCCACGCCCGTGGAGTACGCGGGTTTTGGTTGTTTTTGTTTGTTTGACCATAATTTTTGCACCGGTGCTACCGGTGTACGCAGAGCAAATAACTTACACTGATTCCGATGTCGATTTAGACAATCCGATTTTACAACAATCGGTGACGGTATATACCAACAACGAAGAAGCTTTGGAAACTTCTATTCAACAATCGCAGGATCTTGATCCTGTCGATGAGGAAGTTGACTCCGATGTTTCGGAGACTGATTCCGGACTTGCTTCAGCGGAAGATATAAAGGATGGAATAGACAGTATCGCGGATAAACTGACAGAAATCGACGATGAGTTAGAAGGAGCAGGTAAGTTTCTCGGCGAGTCTAATGATTTAGACGCGCCTCTTGGTGAATCTTCTGATGGGTTATCAGAAGATGAAAATTCACTTGATCAGCAAGAAAACAGCGATACTGTAGGTAATACAGATGACGAGTTTTCCGATACTAGTGGTATGCCCGAACAAGGGGCGACCACGACTGATCAAAATTTGGACAGTATTCCAGGTTCAGGGACTAAACCAAACGATAGTAACAACGCGGATGGTTTAGTGGTAAGCGACTCTGAGGAAGCAAATGCCTCAACTACCCAAGAGGCGACTAATAATTATGAAGATCTTGCAGTATTAACATGTTCTCAAAACAGTGAATTTGATGCTTACAGCGATTCCGCGAATGAGCCGATAGAGGCTCTAATCGACATAGAAAACCCCGCTGATACGCTAAATTTGGACTCACCAGATCCAGATTACGTACCAGACGACTCCCAAGTAGGGGAGACTAATTTAGGGGTTGATCAGACCGAAACATTAGAAGGTATTTGTTTGCCTGATGATGGTTTGGATGAATTTGGCACAGCAACGAGTAGCTCGGATATGATGATTGATCCTTTTGTCGAAAATGACACCGAAGCACAACCAACAACCACCGAGGAAGCATTTTTATGTGAAAACGAGGACACAGAAAGCGGTACTTGCAACGACAATTCGATTTCTTTGGAAGGCGAAGATGAACAGTCTTTAAAACTTTTAGAGGATGAGAATAATCAAGGAGAAAACAATGAAGACACTGAAACAGTCACTTTGGATGAGATTAAAAAAATCATCGAAGTCGTCAACGACAATGTTGTAGGTGTAAAAAATGATGTTGAGACTAAATCTTTAACCGGAAAAAACCGTTTATTGGCCGCGGACGAAAGTGAAAACGGTTTTATCGATAGCGGTGATATTAACGTGTTTGCCAATGTGGTAAACGTTTTAAACGTTAACCTAATTAACAGCAAACTGACCGAAATCACCGACAACTTTGAAAACCTCACCCAGGATTTAGTGCTCAATCACCCGGAAACCACATCCCGCGAGCTTACTCAAAATTTGGCGGAAGGGATTTGTGGCAAGCTTACTTGTCAAAGTTTAACCTCCTACGCTCTAACCAACAACAACGACGCGACACTCGAAAACAACATTACGGCTGGCGGACTGTCAGGCGAAAATCAAATCCATAACTTCAACAATTCCGGCATTGGTTCAGGTTATGTCAATGTTGTCGTCAATGTTTTAAATATTGTCAACGCGAACCTGATAAACGCCAGATGGACCATCGCGTCGATTAACGTGTTTGGAGATTGGGAAGGTGATTTGCACTTGCCAAGCGAACTTTATTTTATGGACAGTATGTCTATTGGCGCAACGGGCGGCGATCAGTTGGATGTTGAAAACGTGCATTCCGTTTTGGTGAATGTAAATAACGACAACGAGATCGATATTGAAAACAATGTTGACACCCTAGCAGATTCCGGTAAAAACGGCATTGAGTCATTTGGTGAAAAATCCGAAGTCACCGGCGCCGATATTGACACTGGTAAATCTGACGCAAATTCATATGTCAAAAATGTCTTAAACACTAACGTGGTAAACGGTAAATGGTTTTTGGCGCTAGTGAACACCGTAGGTGAATGGTCCGGTGGTATTACTTCGATGCCTGACCAAGTTACTATGGGCAGTTCTGCCGCGGGTCTTGCGTTTTATTCCGCGGATACGGGTGACGTAGAGCAAGACGCGGTTTCTCAATCGGAATTCGGCAATATTTTCGCGAAGAGTACTTCTACTTTGGATATTTTGAATAAGAATAAAGCGACTATAAAAAATAATTTGGACTTATCGGCAATTTCCGGCATTAACAATATTACTAACGATGATGATATTGAAAATGTCGGCATCCAGTCCGGGAACACTTCGGCATTAGCCACTTTATTGAATTTTGTAAACACAAACATTGTAAACGGTGAATTGTTTTTTGGAGTAGTCAATGTTTTTGGAAAGTGGAATGGGAATATCTCATTCGGTTTTCCCGATCTTTCTGTTTCGCAGCGTATAAAAACTCATAAAGCGACGATTGCCGCGGGGGATCTGGTAAAAATCGAGGTTGATTACGCTAATTTTGGCGATGGCAGCGCTTATGCCACTGAAATCGATTGGGAGTACAATCCGATATTATTCGATTTGGTTTCCGTAAGCCACCCTTATAGCAGTTTTTTCTCCCGACCGGGAAATATCAGTTTTCCTCTAGATCGTGTTTACCCTTATCAATCAGGAACGCTGAACATGGTTTTGCGGGCGACTGAAAATTATACCTCTGATGTATTAACGACCAATTCGGTAAAGATTTCCAATATCGGCCCGGAAAACAATAAAGACAATAATTTATCGGCGGTTCCCTTTGATAATTCACAAGTAGTCTCCCCGGACGATGACGAATTTTATATAGAAGAACCGGCTGATCCGATCCCAGACGATACGCAAGCACCGACAGAAGATCCGGAAGATAACAGTGATCCGGGCGACGCTGAAGATCCGGGCGATGGCAGCGCCAATCCTTCCGACGGTAATGATGGTGGAGATAGTGATGATGGCAGCCAGAACGGTAGTGAAAATAATCCACCAAACAACACCCAGCCCGCGGGCGGTGGAAATATTTCTTTGTTGAATGTTTATACATCAAACGACGCCAAGGGTAAGATTTTAAATCCCGGGGACAGAGTGACTTTCAAGATAATAGTAGATAACGACGGGCTAACAACTATCGATAACGTAGTTGCGTATGATGAGTTGACCACTCCGGACAAAACATTAATAACAAGTCAAGGCTGGCCAATTGGCAGTTTTGGATCTAACGAACGGATAGAAATTGAATATACGATTGAAATCGATCCGTCCGCCCCATCCGGGACTTATCACAATGTTTCTTGGGCGCAAGGATTGACATTTCAACTCAAATCTATTGAATCAAATACCGCCAGTTCGCGATTTAAAGTAGAAAATAACATTCCGGCAGATAAGCGGCCCGTGCCTGACGACCAACTGCTCGGTGGTGGGGATGAAGAAACCGAGTCTGATTCTGAACCCGATGAAGAGTCATTACAAAAAAAAGAAATAAACAAGGAAATTTTGGCAGAGGAGCAAGACGCGCAAGATTTCATTACCGAGCCGGAGACTATTAAAGTTGAAAGAACCACGCGTAAACTGCCAGACGAGGGAGGAAATCTTAAAGTCGCTGATTCAAGTAAAGTCCTGGGTGTGCTGGCCGTCAGCACGGAAAAACCTGCAGTCCTAGCGCTTTCAACTTTCGATAAAGAACCGCTGGAATCTGATAAAACAGCGCGATCGAATAATTGGCTTGTCATATCCATTATCGTAATATTTTCCGCGGGAATGTCTGTTTTCTCAACCCGGAAAAAACTGAAAAAAGCACGTAACATTATGGATAAAAATAATATCGACAAAAAAATATTATTAATGTTTCTGGTAATCACCACAAGCTACTTGCCGATGTTTATTGGTCAAACTCAAGCGGCGACCGTACTGGCTTGTGAGCAGCCAATAAACATCTCGTTTCCATACGCCGTGCAAGCGGATAACAGAGGAGTCGCTATGTCGGCCTTTGCCGAAATCCAAGGCGAGGTCTATTCCAATGAGGATATTGTTGGTGGAAGCTTTTCCCAAATCGAGGGTGATGCCGCGGCAGTTGGAGAAATTTCCGGAGTTTCAGTTTCCGGCGCCGCAACTTCTGGCGCGTCGTTGCAAATAATGCCGGTGTTTGATCCAAATATGTGGAAGTCGTCAGCACTGTTAGGAGGCACTCATAATGATGATTTTGTTATCCCTGAAAATACTACTTTTAATTCTCTGGGGCCACTGTATATCAACGGGAGCCTGACGCTGGAAGCAAACACTCAAACAGTCTTGAGTGGAACAATTTATGTTACCGGCGATATTACCATTCATTCCAACGCGTCGTTAACAATAGCAAGCAACTTCGGAGTTTTTGGTTCTGTTTTAATCGCTGAAGGAAAAGTAAATATAAACGGCAACGCGTCGGTTTCTGGGAATGGATATGGTGGAAAGTTGCTGATTGTCGCCGCATCAAACGGTGACAGTAATTCGATAGATGTCGATTCAAATTTTTTAACGACTTCGGTCGTGTTCTACGCCCTTAAAGGGGGAGTATCAGTTGACGCCAATTCGGAAATTATCGCGGCGTATGGAAACAAAATCAAAATCGGCACGAGTTCAAAAGTTATATATAACCAAAGTTTGGCAGATAGTAGTTTTATTTGTCCGCCGCCGCCAACGCCGCCGAGCGCGCAACTACAAGTTGAAAAACATAGTCTTGCATCGGTGGTGGTCGCGGGAGAGCAGGTGACTTATGAAATCACCGTAACGAATATAGGCGTCGCGACTTCTTCTGAAGTGCTTGTTAAAGATGTTTTGAATCCTAACCTGGGCGGGGAAGCTTTATCTTGGAATATTGGAGCGCTTGGCGCGGGTGAATCGGTAATCGTTAGTTTTGACGCGACCGTAAGTTCGACCGTTACCGCAACAACTACTATTGAGAATATAGCTTATGCGGAAGCCGAGGACCTTGAAACCGTAGAATCATTACCTACAGAAATAACAGCTGTTCCGGCAGCAACTTCCCCTAGTTTTCAAAATGATAGTACCGGAAAAGTCGCGAATCCATCGAGCGAGGTTTTCCCAGGACAGGACATTACTTACACAATTAATTATTTTAATTCCGGGGATGCGACGGCAACGTCTTTTATTATCAGAGATAAACTGGATACAAATTTATTAGAGCCCTCCTTTATTTCTGACAGTGGAGTGTATTCGTCTTCCACTCGTCAGATCGACTGGGTTGTAACAGATGTCGCGCCGGAAGAATTTGGCAGTGTATCGTTTACAACCCAAGTTGCCACCACGACTGCAATAGGGATAGAAATCGTAAATCAAGCGATCATCGCGGGATTTGAAACCGAATCGGTAATTTTGAAAGTTGTCGAAGAATCCACCCCACCACAGACCGGCGGTGGGGGTGGGTCTGCGGCTTCTTCCGGTGGGGGCGGTGGGGGTGGGTCATCTCTACCGAGCGCTTCACTTGAGTTTGATTTTGAACCAACTAAGATTTTAAATTCACAAATTCCGGAATCGGTAACGATCATCAACACCGGATCTGCCTATTTACCGGCAGGGGAACTGGTTATAACGCTTCCTCCTCAAATTATGGCTGTCTCTCCATCGGCTACCAATATTTCAACCAATTCTATAATTTTTAAAATCAATCCTTTAACAAGAGGGCAAAGCAAAACCATTACTTTCACAATCCAACCAATTTTGCAAGGTGAAGCTTTGGTGACCCATGCAGAGTACTTTGTGCTCGAGAAACAATTGTCGCAAATGACAGTTTTAGAAAATGTGATAGAGCCAGCGATTGAAGGGGAGACTGTAGATAACGCAACCAGCACGGATGAAGTCTTGGTTATTGCGCCGTCGTTTGGGGAAATAGGGGGAGAAATTGCGGGGGAGACTGAAGAACCTTTTTTTGAAGAATCAGAAGAACAAGGAGAAGTCGCGGGAATCGTAACGGAAGAAGAGAAATGTCAAAACTTGGACCCGATCTTATGGGTGTTTTTCTTAGTAATCTTTGGGCTGATTGTTGAGTTGCTTTATTTCATAGAAAAAAAATACGCTAGGGATTTAACAATGGCTAGCATTGTGATTGTGGTTAACGCGGTACTGACCGCTGTCTTGATATTTATGTGGTTGTTGTATGCTTGCCCGGAAACGTTAGTGTGGGTGCCGTTGATAGCTGTTGCGATTTTTATCGGAGTGACTTATTGGTACTTCCAAAAAAAGAAACCGAGACAAGAGCCTTTGTTCCGGTGAAGGATGCCTCGTGAAATTTAACGAGGCCATAAAAAGCCTCCGACCTCCTTGGTTACGCCCAAC
>PFAJ01000029.1 GCA_002773695.1 Candidatus Doudnabacteria bacterium CG10_big_fil_rev_8_21_14_0_10_41_10
GCAAGGATACTCATCCGGTAAAGCATACTGATGCCACTGACCTGCCTGTGTGTTTAATGAAGAACGTTGATCACCATAAAACCATGAAAGGACTGGCTACACTCAGTAAGAATACCAAAGGCTGGTATTACGGGGTAAAACTGCATTTAACCTCGGATCTGAATCGTAAGGTCTTGGCCGTAAAGATTACTTCAGCAAACGCTTCTGACCGGAAAACCTTCCTTGACCTTAACCAGGGTCTAACCGGTATCTTCGTAGCTGATTCCGGTTATGTCTCAGCAAGACTTGAAAAGGAGTTCTATCTTGAAAACAAACGAATACTGCTGGCCAAGCCCTTAAAGACCATGAAAAAACTGATGACTTACTTCCAGTTCCTACTCTACAATACCCGGATGACTGTTGAGCTTAACTTCCGCAATCTCAAGCTCTTCTGTGGGCTTGTAACTTCGCTTCCCCGATCAGTGGACGGATATTTAGCTAACTATATCTACAGTCTGCTGGCTTATCTCATCGCGTAATCACTTAGAAGAAACAAACTCATAATCTGCGACTAACCAACAATCTTGGACAACTAAGCTGTTTTAGCATTATCCAAGATTAGGGGCTAGAAGAGATGGGTATTTCGTAATTGAAAGGCAAAGAATACTGCGCGACACATAAAAAACAGACGTTTTCTGCGACTGGTTTTTTTAAAATACTCATTAATAAATGTGCTTATCAACTCCTCCTCAGCCTAATTCGCTTGAAAAATAATATCGTTCGACCTCTTAACAGCTTCAACCTAAAAGCTTTTTTAAATCAAATTTTGGATCAGCCAATTCCTTTTCTTTCCCTACTACTTTTATATCTTTCTCAATCAACTGACGAACTACTCCCATTTCCTGTGTTCGGTTAACAAAAGTTGCCCCGACCAATTCTCCATAAGAAACAAACAGCCGACCAAAAGATTTTTTTTCAGGCCCGGCACGCGTTATTACTTTCCGTCCGTCTTTGTTCGGACAAACGTCTCCCGCAAACGCAATCGTTACTCCCAACCCTTGAGTGGTATAAAAAGATACAAATCGAAACGGTTGTTTTTTACCCAGCATATTCAATCCGGCGGTCTTGCCTTGCTGTTGGGCGTTCACCCAATTCCCCATCATCACTGTTTCTTCTAAAATAATATCCTGGTACTCCGCCGCGTCCCCAGCCGCCCAAATATTTGTAATATTCGTTTCTAAATATTCATTTGCAAAAATCCCCTTTCCCACTTGCAACCCCGACTTCCTCAACCATCCCAAATCACACTCCGCGCCAATCCCTCCGATCAACATTTCACAATCTATCTTTTTATCATTATCCAAAATTACCCTTTCGACTTTTTCCGAACCAATAATTTCTTTAACATTACTACTCATCTGCACGTCCACTCCCGCTCGCCGCAGGGCATTTTCAATAATATCTCCCGATTGTTTATCTAACACCGGATCCCAAAAATGTTTTTCCCGCGCCACGATTGTCGCTTTGTATCCAGCCAACACCACCAAATCGCACATTTCAAAGCCGATAAACCCACCGCCGACAACGACCACACGCTTAGTTGTTTTGATTGCGGCAATAATCGTCTTGGCGTCCTCCAGGTCTTTAACATAATACATCCCTGGTCGATCCGGACCCAAAAAAGAGAGCCTGCGCGCGCAAGTTCCGGTGGCTAAAAGTAGTTTGTTGTATTGGATTTCCGAACCGTCATTTAAACGAACCGATTTTTTTTTAATATCGAGATTTTCTGCTTTTTTTCCGACGAGTAATGAAATTTTTTGTTCTGCATACCAAGTGTCCGATTTTAAAAACACTCGTTCAAACGGAATCTTTTCTAAAAAAAAGTCTGGTTTGGAAAGCATAACTCGGGAGTACAAATTATACGGTTCGTCAGAAACAATCCCAATGGTCGCTAATTTGTCTCCTGCTCGAATAGTCTCTGCCGCCGTGGTCCCTGCTATCCCTCCACCAATTATTAAATAATCAAATTTTATTTCTTTTGGTGTACTCATAGTAAATATTATAACATAAAAACCCGACCCTTCATTTACTCTGGGTACGCTCCGGGCGTGGTCTCTTAAGCCATGTCATTGCGATCCCGTCCGCCGCGGCGGACGGAGAAGTAATCTCGTTGTCGCCTCGAAATCGCTTCGTCGCTAATACTATTCGGGATGACAGGAATACATTTCTGCTATTCTTGTTTTGTTAGCCACCTTTCGGAGTCAATCGCTGCCATGCAACCCATCCCAGCAGCAGTCACAGCTTGGCGATAACGTGAGTCGTTGACATCTCCTGCGGTAAAAATTCCTTCAACACTCGTAATAGTGTGGTTTTTAACCTCCACATACCCTAATTTATTAATCTCCAGCTGGCCTTTATAGATCTCTGTGTTTGGTTTGTGACCAATCGCAACAAACACGCCTTGAGTTTTAAAATCTCTCTCTTCTCCGGTTTGCGTGTTTTTGAATTTTACACCCTCAACTTTATCTTTTCCTAAAACTTCTACCACCGAAGTATTTTTTAACATCTCGATTTTTTGATGATCCTTGGCTCGTTTAAGCATTATTTTTGAAGCTTTAAACGTATCACTTCTGTGAGCAATGGTGACCTTGCTCGCAAACTTGGTTAAAAACAAAGCTTCTTCCATAGCACCATCCCCTCCCCCAACCACCACTATTTCTTTCCCTTTAAAGAAAAATCCGTCACAGGTAGCACAGGCAGAAACTCCTTTCCCACGCAATGCCTGCTCTGACTCCAGTCCCAACCACCTTGCGTCCGCGCCAGATGCAATTATTACCGATTTTCCTTCATACGTTCCTTTGTCAGTCGCCACTAAAAATGGTTTTGAGGCAAAATCAACCGATTTTACAGTTTCGATTTTCATTTCTGATCCAAACTTTGTTCCTTGCTTTATCATTTTATCCATCAACTCCGGCCCTTGAACACCTTCCGGAAAACCGGGATAGTTTTCTACGTCCGAGGTGATCATAAGTTGTCCGCCAGGAGTTGCGCCTGCCAAAATTAAAGTTTTCAACTCGGCGCGAGAAGTATACATCGCGGCGGTAAGACCGGCTGGCCCGGAACCGATAATTATTACATCGTATTTCATATAAAATTATTTTTAATTAAAATCGGAGTCGGTTGGAATATTTAAAAAAAATTTCGGAATAATTTTGGACTCCCTCATTTGTTTATATTATAACTGAAGGCTGGCCTAATTGTCCGTGACTTGGCTCACACTGATAGATTATTTTAAAAAAACTTTGAGTTCGCGTAATTCTTTGGGAATTTCAACAGTGTTCGCATTACAAGTAGAAACATTAAAACTAAGATTTGCCGCAGCCAACGCGTGCTCATCTCCTAAACCTTCCCCAATCATTACTACATGCCTTTCATCACGCAAATCTTTTTTGATATCTTCCGCTTTGCTCATAGGTAGCCGATCGGCCAAAACTCGATTTATCCCTAGTTCCTGCGCTAGCACTTCAGCGGTGTCTTTATGGTCGGAGGTCAACATATTAACCGTGACACCTCTGCTGTACAAATTCTGAATCAAACTCTTTAAATGTCTTTTGGGTTTGTCGTAAAATCCAATAACCCCAATCGGTTCGCCGTCATAAGCGACAAACGCCACGCTTTTCCCTTGAGCTCTCATTTTAGTCGCCACTTCTTCCAGTCCACCCAACACAACAAAACTCTCCTTCATAAAAACGTGGTTTCCTAGTTTTGTTTTACATCCCGCGATCTGCCCTTCTATTCCTAAACCAGGAAATGAACGAAATTTTACCGGCTTTAAAAGTCCCAAACCCTTCCTATCTACCATTCTCATGAGACCTTGTGAGTAAGGATGATCACTTAGTTGAGCCAAAGACCCAGCCAACTGCAATAGCCGATCAGCATCAACCGGCAATAGCTGATTTGGAAAAATATCAGAAACCTCCGGCCTACCTTCCGTTAAAATTCCCGTTCGTCCGATAAAAACATGGTACTTCCCAAAATAATCTTCCTTTGCCGTCATATTCGCAAACAATGCCCAAATTACCATTCCGAAAGGAATAATCAGTAAAAGCAAAATATTGTCAGAAAACAATCGCAGTATCCCCGACAACAATCCAAGAGTTTTGAAATACGAAATCGCTAGGATTAATCCCGCTAAAATGCTTGCGAATATTATTTGATGTTTGTATTTTTCTTTCATTAAACTCTTCCGGTTATATGTAAGAGGGTATAAACAAACCCAAAAACAAAGACCGCTATTAATACTGTACCCGTAAGGCGCTTATGATGCAATACAAACTCTGGTTTTCGATCTCCGTGTTTTGTGGCTGTCCACCATGTTAACACTAAAATAATTCCTTGCAATCCACCGAACACCGCCCCAACAATAAATAAGATTTCAATAAAACTTTTAATCCCGGCCAAGAGCAAAATAAATGGCCCGATCATGGTTAGAGAGAAAGCTAATGGTTTTTTTAACTTCATATCAAACCAAAAAACTTCCTTCAACGCTAATGCCCCGGTTAAAAACCCAGCTGTCATGGTAAGCGCGGCCAACAGGTTCCCCGCAACTATCGCCCATTTCCCCAACGCCTCACCCAAGCCAATTGTGGCTATCTCTGTAGTCTGGCTCCCTGTTACTCCCAATACGGCAAAAGTAAAAACTATATAAAGGACAATTGGAATCAACGCGCCAACAACAACGGTTTTTGAAAACATTTTTTCTCGTCCTTTCAAAGCCTGCCTTATCTCCGGAATAACCGCCGCCCCTAAAAACGCGAACAAGATGACGCCATAAGCGGAAACTATTCCCGAAATTTCACTTACCTCCAAATTTTCAAACCGAATTGATGACCAGCTAAAAAACGCGATACCGGCGATCAAAGTCATTATTACCAAAGTTAGTAAGAACTCAATATGCTCGATTAATTTCAAACCATAAAAAATTATAATCGCAGTAATGACAAAAAATATTAATGAATAAACCATTGGCTCTCCCCCAAACACCGCGAATAACACCCGGCCTTCTCCTATTAGAAAAGCTAACATCACCCCGTAAATTTCCAGCACGAAAAAAGCTTCCACCACCCGAGCGGTACGCTTCCCAAGATATTTTTCGACATATCCGGCAATTTGGTGTTTCCCTTTGGTCCGGAGAGTAATCTCTGTCAAAGCCAAATACTGCACCATTACAATCAACCCAATCGCCACTATCAATAAAACCCCTAAAGGAAATCCGATCCGAGAAACCACAAAAGGAATACCCAAATACCCCGCTCCGACGACCGCGCCGGTAAGCAGGGCAACACTTTCAAAAAATGTTAGATTTGATCCTTTTTTTTCTAGAAGTTTGAAGGACATTATTTCAATTACTCCCCTTTACAAGGGGAGGTGAGGAGGAATATCTATTACAAATTCTTTTTTTAATTATAACACAAAAACACCAACGGCTCAGCTGCGCCGCTCAATCAAAATAGTGGGCCTTGAAAAAATCCTGAACTTCTGTATAATAAGTAGGTAAATCTTATGGCCCTATCGTTCACCTTTCGGGTAACCACCCGTAGGGTGGCTAGCCATTCAAAATAAAAATTGAGATAAGGTAAATATGCATTACGTCTATTTACTGTTAAGTTCGAAGAAAAAATGGATTTATATTGGATGTACTGATGACCTTAAAAGAAGATTCTTGGATCATCAAAAAGGTAAAATCCTCTCGACGAAAGCATATAAACCTCTATGCTTAACATACTACGAGGCATACTTAAATAAAACCGATGCAAGGACAAGGGAAATAGAGCTAAAAAAATAGCCAACAAAAAGAGTTGTTGTTTAAAAGAATCAAAAACTCCTCAAGCATGGCCCTATCGTCTAGCCTGGTCTAGGACGCCAGGTTTTCATCCTGGTAACACGGGTTCAAATCCCGTTAGGGCTACCAAAAAACACCTTAAGCACATCGAAGGGTGTTTTTTATTGTAGAGTTGTCGAATAAATCTTCAGTCTAAATATCAGCCGTACAGCTTGGACATTTAGTTGCGTCCTTGTGAATTGCGGTTTTGCACATCGGGCAGTTTTTGGTTGCCGGGGCAACAATCGGTGCTGGTTTTTTGAAACGGTTAAATTGTTTGACTGCTAAAAAGATTGTCAGTGCTACAATTAAAAAATCAATAACAGAATTGATAAAAACTCCATAGTTCAGCGTTACCGCTTCTACCCCACTGGCTGCTTTTTTTAAAGTAATTGTAAGGTTAGAAAAATCCACCCCGCCCAGTAAAAGTCCGATTGGAGGCATAATAATGTCATTTACCAGTGAAGTTATAATCTTACCAAAAGCCACTCCAATAATAACAGCGATGGCAAGATCTAAAACATTCCCTTTCATGGCAAACTCTTTAAATTCTTTTAGCATGTTTATTGTTTTATTAAAAAATTATAACCAACCTCTTTTGGAAAAATAAGTGTAAAGAGCTAAAACCGAAAGTAACATTATGGTCAAAACAATAACCCCTCCCAGGTTGGTAGTGGTAAATGGTAGCCAATTGACATTCATCCCATAAATCCCGGCAATAAGCGTCGGTACCAAAATAATCGCCGCCCAACTGGTCAATCGTTTCATTATCACGTTCAAATTGTTGGAAATGTTTGATAAATGCACTTCCAAAGAAGATGATAAGATCTCACGATAAATTCCCGATAAATCTTCAAGCTGCTCAATGTCGGCATAAAGAGTGCCGAATCTAGATTCGTGTTCGGTTGATAAATTTTTTCCCTGCCCTTTTTCTATTGCTGACACCACTTCTTGGTTGGCAAATAACGCTCTAACAAAATACACTAAAGTCTTTCTTATTTTAAAAATATTTTTGGTAATATCTTGCGTATACTGTCCACGCAACACCGCCCCTTCGACATTTTCCACCTCTTCGTTGAAATGATCTAAAACTTGTCGATAGTTATTTATAACCTCATCCAAAAAAACGTAAAGTAAAGTCGTTGGACCCTCTTTAAAGACTCTTTCCAATTGTGGGGAAGGCAACTTACCTACTGACTCGTTTGCCGGAAGATTTCCTTGGCTGATGCTGAAAAAATGGCGACGCTGTTCGGATATTAAAAATAAATTTGGTTTGGTTATGACACTTTTTCCGTTTAAAGAAGGTGATCGAAAAGATACCGCGGTATAAACACCCAGATTTCGAACAACTGGTCGTTCTGATAAATACAAAAATTCTTTGAGATCGCGCGCGTCTAAACCGGTAATTTTGGAAACTTCTACCCAATCAGAAACTCGCGGGCTTGTTACTTGCACCAATGAAGTCTTTTTATTGGCAAGATCGGACTTTGAACCTTGCGTTAATTTATTTTGGTTGTAGATTTTAATTTCGATCATGATGCTCAACTTTTGTATACCGGCATTATAGCACAAAATGCGTAAATAAACTATAATCAAATCAATCTCATTGTGATCCGCCAAAGGCGGAGAAGCAATCCCAAGGTAAAAAGGATTGCTTCGTCGCTCCGCTCCTCGCAATTACAAATAAATTTATGCTAATTTTAGGAATCGAAACATCATGTGACGAAACGGCGGCGGCAGTGCTTGAAGGGTCAAACGTTATTATCCAAACCAAAATTTTGAGCTCGGTGATTTCTTCGCAAATAAAAACCCATGCCAAAACCGGTGGGGTTGTCCCGGAAGTGGCGGCGCGCATGCATATTGAAAAAATTATTCCGGTGATAAAAAAAACTCTTTCTGACGCGAAAAAAACTCTGAAAGATCTCGATGCGATTGCGGTAACTGCCGGGCCAGGGCTAATCACTTCTTTAATGGTCGGGGTAGACACCGCTAAAGCTCTAGGGATGGCTTTAGGTATTCCGGTGCTCGCAATCAACCATATGGAGGCGCATGTCTTTTCGGCGTTCGTTTCTTATTCTTCGAGCGAATCCGCTTTGGCGGAGAAGTCGAGAAGCGGTTCAAAAACGAAGTTTTCGACAAGCTCGAACAATAATCCTTTTCCCACTCTCTCTCTTGTAGTTTCCGGAGGGCACACCGAACTGGTCTTTGTTAAAAATTGGTTAAACTATAAAAAAATTGGCTCAACGCAAGACGACGCTGCCGGAGAGGCATTTGATAAAATCGCAAAACTTTTAGGACTCCACTATCCTGGCGGCCCAGCACTTTCAAAGTTGGCACTACAAGGGAAAACGGTAATTGATTTCCCTCGGCCAATGATCAACGTGAACAATTTTAACTTTTCTTTTTCTGGTTTAAAAACCGCTGTACTGTATCATCTTAAAGATGTCATTGCGATCCGCCAAGAGCGGAGAAGCAATCCCCTTGGAATTTCAGGATTGTTTCGTCGATCCGATCTTCGCAATGACAAAGTATTTGCAAATATAGCTGCTTCTGCTCAACAAGCAATTATTGATGTACTGGTTTGCAAGACCGTTGCTGCCGCCAAAAAATACAAAGTAAAAACAATTACAATTGGCGGTGGAGTGGCGGCCAACCAAAAATTGCGCGAGGAAATGAGCAGGGCAATCAAAAAAAACTTCTGTAATTCAAAACTCCTGATCCCTGATTCTTCTTTATGCACCGACAATGCTGTTATGATTGCCTATGCGGGATATTTACACATAAAAAAGAAAAAAATACCTTCTATAATTCGGTTAAAAGCAGACGCGAACTGGGAACTCTAACTTAATTTAACATGCTAACAAAATTTAGTGTCCAAGCGTTAAGTTGTTAAATTATCAACCAGTATTATACGTCTAATTACCTGGAACTTCGGTTTGTCGCCATAAAATTTTAGAAGAGATAACCACTACTTATTTGCTAAAGGATTTGGTAAAAAAGATTTATCGGAAAAAATAATTTTCGATCAACCACTAAAACTAGGAGATAAAACCACTCATCCTTCAGAACATTTTGAGATTCTGCTGGAAATAAAATGTTAAATTTTTAAGTTGCTAAATTGTTAAATTGATTATATAATACCCCCACGCTAATACTTCGGCTGTCACCGAAGTTGAGTCAGAAGAAACTTTGGTGAATCGCTAAAGGATTAGAACTGACCGGAGACCGCCCGTTAAAGCGGTAAAATGAAGCGCAAATCAAGGTGGTACCGTCTCGGTATTTCGAGACCCTTGAAAAACGATGCGCTTTTTTTATTTAATAGCTTACAGTGTTAAATATATAGGTCGTGAAAATTATTATATCCATTACCCATTTACTAATTATCATAGCCGCCTGGTCTTCTCCTTTTTGGCTTGATTGGAAAATTATCTTTGCACTGTACATCTTATATTTATTACAAAATTTATTTTTCGGCAGATGTATAATTTCGATTGCACAATTTGGCAACCATCAAGAAAGTTTTTATTCACACTACCTGCATAAAATCGGAGTTAACTATCAAACAAAATATATTAATTTTATTGTTGACTATATAATACCTCCTATCCTAATAGCAATAGCATTAATCTACCAAAAATCAATATTCATATGACCGAGCTTCCCAAAACATACGACGCTTCCAAGGTGGAAAGTAAAATTTACAAACGCTGGCTGGACAGTGGCTATTTTAATCCTGACAAATTGCCAAAGGACCACAAGGATCACTACACTATTTCCATGCCACCGCCTAACGTTACGGGAACGTTGCATATCGGTCACGCGCTAGGCGCAACCATCCAAGATGTGCTTATTCGATTCGCCCGAATGCAAGGAAAAAAAACGCTATGGCTACCTGGCACCGACCACGCCGCCATCGCCACCCAAAGCAAGGTTGAAAAAGAAATATATAAAAAAGAAAAGAAGACCCGTCATGATTACGGCCGGGAAGAGTTTTTAAAACTCGTTGAAAAATTCGCGCAAGAATCCCACGACACTATTATTGAACAGCTCAAACGCATGGGAACGTCTTGCGACTGGTCACGCGAAGCCTACACCCTGGACGAACAAAGAACGCTGGCTGTGCGCACTGCTTTTAAAAACATGTATGAAGATGGGCTCATCTATAGAGGGTCGCGCATTGTAAACTGGGACCCGCGTCTTGCGACTACAGTATCTGACGATGAGGTGGAATGGGAAGAAAGAAAAACCCCTTTTTACTACATCAAGTACGGCCCATTCACTATTGGAACCGCTCGGCCAGAAACCAAATTTGGTGATAAGTACGTAGTTATGCACCCAGATGACAAGCGTTATAAAAAATATAAACATGGCGACCAACTTCCGGTTGAATGGATCAACGGAAAAATTACCGCCACAGTAATAAAAGACAAAACTGTTGACATGGAATTCGGAACCGGAGTAATGACTATTACTCCTTGGCACGACAAGACTGACTTTGATATTGCCGAACGTCATAATCTTGACAAAAAGCAAATCATCGACTATAAAGGGAAGCTCTTGTCTATTGCGCAAGAGTTTGCTGGAATTCATATCAAAAAAGCCCACCCGATGATAGTTGAAAAATTGAAGGAAAAAGGATTGCTGAAAAAAATTGACGAAAACTATGTTAACCGAGTTGCTATAAACTCTCGTGGTGGCGAGCTTATCGAACCGCAAATCAAAAAACAGTGGTTTGTAAACGTAAACGCGAAATTCAAAGCAAAAAATGATAAATTAAAAGGAATAATAAAAGGACAAGAGATCACACTAAAAGACCTAATGAAGAATGTGGTTGCTTCTGGACAGATAAAAATCACCCCCGACAGATTTACAAAAATCTATTACCACTGGATCGACAACCTCCGCGACTGGTGTATCTCCAGGCAAATCTGGTATGGTCATCGAATGCCTGTTTGGTATAAAGGAAAACAAACCTACGTTGGAATCGAGCCTCCAGAGGGCGATGAGTGGAAACAGGACCCAGACACCCTAGACACCTGGTTTAGCAGCGGTTTATGGACATTTTCGACCTTAGGCTGGCCAAATAATACCTCTGACCTCAAAACCTATCACCCAACAAATGTCATGGAAACTGGATACGATATCTTATTTTTCTGGATCGCCAGGATGATTTTGATGTCTGGCTACAACCTTTCAGACATTCCGTTTAAAGATGTCTACATGCACGGGCTGGTGCGTGATAAAGACCGACAAAAAATGAGTAAGAGTAAAGGCAACATCATTGATCCGCTAGGTGTGATTGACTTATACGGCACTGATGCCTTACGCATGGCTTTGGTGTTTTCCACCGCGGCCGGCAACGATATCCCCCTAGCTGAGGAAAAAATAAAAGGGATGAAACATTTTGCCAACAAACTTTGGAACATCGCTAGATTTGTTTTAACAAATACCCCCTCTGTTATTTTAGACGCCACACCGGACGATTCGGAATCTAATTTCGATTCCCGCCTTCGCGGGAATAACAAGCTAACCGCCGCCGACAAAGATATTTTACAAAAACTTAAATTAACTATAAAAAAAGTTACTGAGAATTTTGAAAAGTTTCGTCTGCACGAAGCGGCGCAAGAAATCTATCAGTTCACCTGGCACGAGCTAGCTGATAAATACCTTGAGGCTTCCAAAGAACAGCTGAAAGACGAAAAGCTCCGAGAGCCCACACAGACTATCCTGTTACATTGTTTGATTGTTATTTTAAAATTACTTCATCCTTTTATGCCTTTTGTCACAGAGGAGATCTGGTCACATCTCAACCAAAAAGATCTATTAATAATTTCCAAATGGCCTACCCCCTAGTGTCATCTCGGAAGTCACGAAGAGCTATCCGGAATCCATGCCCCAGCAGCTCACCTGAGCCGTAGACTAAAAATCCTCACTGTTGGGAGGGTTTTTAATTTTATAAAAAACAACGGTTTTACCCGTTGTAAAAAAACTCTACACTCTTGCCTTTAATCCCCTCTTTTCCAAATGTACTGACGGTGATAAAAAATATACGCGTTCAGCTTCTTGGTAGACTGTGGACCCAAAATAAACCTTGACGGATTTATTCGCAATTCAAACCAACCCGGATTTAACCGGATGTCATGCTCTACCTCTACAACCTGCAAGAAATCCTCCGCCAGCTGCTTATCAACAAAATGATGCATCTCCCTGCGGACAAGAACCACAGAGACAGGAATAATCCTAATCGCTTCCTGAAAAGTCCAATGTCTCTTGAAACGCTTTTCAAGAAAATGAATGGCGCGAAACTTCCACCATGGCCACAGCTTATACCATTTTAGCCAACGCGGTCTTGTTCGCCAGCGCCAACGAAATATACTTATTTGTTGGTACTTTCAGTCATTCCAACTTCCTTTCATCTCGTCCTCCTTTTCCTAAATGGTAAAATAATCATTTTTTTAACAACACACCATGGTTTCCGGCAAAAAAGTATAACTCTTGACAAAACCCCTTTAAATAGGCTAGAATCTGATGTTAATTAGCCGCCGAAAATTTCGGCATATTTAATAAAATAAAGATAGAAACAATCTTAAAAGAATATGGACTAAAAGAAACACACGCCAAAATTTACTTGGCTTGTTTGGAAATGGGCTCTGCTCCGATTGTAAAAATAGCACGCAGGTCTGGTTTTACTCGCTCTACCTGCGAGGCGGTTTTGGAGACTTTGGAAAAGAAAAATTTTGTTGTCTTATTTCGTAAAAAGAACGTCCGTTACTTTAGTGCGGAAGACCCTCATAAAATAATACTGCTTTCTAAACAAAAAACTAATATGTTAGAAAGGGTTTTACCACAACTTTTGGTAATGTATGGCTCTTCAAAAAACAATCCTACGGTTCGCCATTACCAAGGCAAGCAAGGGATGAAATTAATTTTGGAAGAGATGTTAAACGAAGCCAAGGAATTAAAATCGATAGGCTCCGCAGAAGATTTGTTTAAAACACTCGAAAATTATCCAGAATTTGTCAAAAAACGATTAAATAAAAAAATCCCTATCAAAGTCATTTTAAGAGACTCCAAAAAGGCGCGAGAAAGAAAATTTTTCGGACCTCAAGAATTAAGGCAGGTAAAAATTATTTCCGCAAACTATGAATATCAAGGTATTATTTATTTATGGAATAATAAAGTGGCAATGTTTTCTTTTGAAAAAGATTTGTCGGCACTGGTTGTAGACAGTAAAGCTGTCGCGGATATGCAAAATGCTTTATTTGAATATATATGGGATTCTCTGCCCAACTAAATGTATTTACAAACAAACTACCGAAACCAAAAACCCGCTTCATTAGCGGGTTTTTCCATGATTCATGATTCAGGATTCTACTTAACTTTTTCCTCAACTTTCTAACCGGGTTCTTTTTGAACTTTAGCAGAGAAAGCCTCTCTCCGCTCTTTTGAAGCCTCGTCTTTTTCTTTCTGCAGTTCGTGCGACGCAAACCCCGTTCCCGCTGGAATTAATTTTCCAATAATGACATTTTCTTTCAAACCGCGTAACTCGTCCCTCTTTCCAGAAACCGCTGCTTCGATTAATACTTTTGTGGTTTCTTGAAAGGAAGCGGCCGCCAAAAAGCTCTCGGTGGAAAGCGATGCTTTTGTAATTCCTAAAAGCACCTGCTCATAGGTAGCTTGGGTTTTATTGTCTTTTTCTAGCTCCGCGTTTTGAATAGTTAAAGTGTTTTTATCCTGCAATTCACCGACAATATAAGAAGCATCGCCCGAATCGAGCACTCTAACTTTTGAAAACATCTGTTTAACAATCACTTCTAAATGTTTGTCATGAATGCTCTGCCCTTGAGAATGATAAATCTCCTGTACCTGTTCAATAATATATTCCTTTGCTTCCTCTGGCCCTCTCAAATGCATCATTTGCTGTAAATCAAGGTTTCCTTCAGTTAAAGGTTGCCCTTTTTCAACCAAATCGCCATCTTTGACCAACAGTCCGAAACCGGAAGGGATTATATGCTCCTCAATATTTTCAGACTCTCTCTGCACAACAATATTTTTTGAACCTTCTTGAATTTTTACAACTCCATCGTTCTTTACTTTTACTGCTTTATTTTTTTCATTCATAAACAACACGTCGCCTTTTTCTACCTTGTCGCCGTCTTTCAGGTCGATTTTTGACTCTCCCAATTTATAGTCATCTTGCAATGCCGCTTCGCCGATAATTTTTAGAGAAATCTCTTTGCTAGAAGACTGTTGAATGGAAACCTGGCCGGAAGATTCAGCGACTACCGCCTGCCCTTTTGGAGGTCGAGCTTCAAACAGTTCTTCCACTCGAGGCAAACCTTGAGTAATATCGCGTCCAGCCACACCACCGGTATGGAAGGTTCTCATGGTCAGCTGTGTTCCAGGTTCGCCAATAGCTTGAGCTGCGATAATCCCGACAGCCGTACCCTTCTTTACAATAATATTAAATCCTAAATCAATACCGTAACATTTAATACAAGCGCCCCGTGGCAACAGGCAACGCATTACAGTTCTAACGTTAACTGAAGACACGTTGCTCTTATCGATTTTCTCTGCAAGCTTAGTGTCAATTAGTTGTCCTTTTTTTACAATAACTTCACCGGTTGTTTCGTCTTTTACTTCAGAAATCACATAACGACCAATCACCGCGTCAGTAAAAGCTCTCCCTTGTTTATCGGTTCGGTCTCTCGTAAGTATTCTTCCGTCTTTTGCTCCACAATCTAGAGTATTAATAACCACGTCTTGAGCAACGTCGATTAAACGACGAGTTAAGTAACCCGCGTCAGCAGTACGCAATGCGGTGTCGGTCATACCTTTTCGTGATCCGTGAGTGGAAATAAAATATTCTAACACGTTCAACCCTTCTTTAAAACTGTCTTTAGCGGGCAACTCAATAACTTCTCCGGCCGGGTTAACCACCAAACCTTTCATTCCGCTCATCTGCGCCACCTGTGACATCGATCCGCGAGCGCCGGATAACACAAAAGTGGAAACCACATCGTATGGATTTAGGGTTTTATTTACTTCAATTCCGATTTTGTCTCTGACCTCGGCCCAAATTTCTATTACTCGGTTATAACGTTCATTTTCAGTAAGTAAGCCTTCTTGAAAATCTTGGTAAGTTTTATTCACAGCCGCGTCAGCTTCTGCAACCAATACGTGTTTTTGTTCCGGAACAGTCAAATCATCCATCCCCCAAGAAATTCCGGATTTTGTTGAAAATTCAAAACCAACCCGTTTAATATCATCTAAAAGTTGAGCATTTTTTTCAATCCCGTACTTTTGATAATGCTCTTGAATAACTTTTTTGAGCAATTTTTTATCGAATGTTTGATTTACGAAACCAAAATCTTCCGGGAATAACTGATTTATAATTATCCGGCCGATACAGGTTTCCTCTAGTTTACCGTCCATTCTCACCTTAATCTTGGCTCGTAAATGAATTATGCCAAGACTGTAAGCCAAGTTGGCCTCTTCAAAACTGCCAAAGATTTTACCCTCGCCTTTCAAACCTTCTTGGGTTTGAGACATATAGTAACAACCCAAAATCATATCATGGGTTGGTCCCATAATCGGCTCTCCGGATGCGGGTTTAAGTAAGTTGACCGAAGATAGCATAATAGTTCTTGCTTCTTCTTGCGCAGCGTCTGTTAACGGAACGTGAACAGCCATTTGGTCGCCGTCAAAGTCCGCGTTAAAAGCCGCGCAAACCAAAGGGTGTACTTGAATCGCTTTTCCTTCAATCAAAACCGGCTGAAAAGCCTGGAACCCTAAACGGTGAAGGGTTGGCGCGCGGTTAAGTAACACGTATCGAGTTTTAATCGTTTCTTCCAAAATGTCATAAACTTCGTCTCTCCCTTGTTCGATTAATTTGTTAGCGCTTCGAACATTGTGCGCGTGTTCTCGAGAGATGAGTTTGGAAATTACAAACGGCTTAAATAACTCTAACGCCATTTTTTTAGGTAAACCGCACTGGCTCAATTTCAAAGTTGGACCAACCACGATAACTGAGCGACCGGAATAGTCTACTCGTTTACCAAGCAAATTTTGTCGGAACCGTCCTTGTTTTCCACGCAACATGTCAGCCAAACTCCGCAATTTCCTTCGCTGTCCGGTTGAGGCGGTAACCTCTTTGCCGTGACGAATAGAGTTATCTAAAAGCGCATCAACGGCTTCTTGAAGCATCCGTTTTTCGTTTCGAACAATAACTTCCGGGGCGCCAATTTCTAAAAGCTTTTTCAAACGATTATTTCGGTTAATAACCCGTCTGTAAAGATCATTTAAATCGGATGCGGCAAACCGACCACCATCCAATTGAACCATTGGTCGTAAATCCGGAGGAATCACGGGTAACGATGTCAAAAACATCCATTCAGGACGTAAATTATTTATAATCATATTCTGAATAAGTTTTATCCGTTTGAGCAATTTTCGTTTTGAGTTTCCTTCCGCATCAACTAAATTCGCTTGCAATTCTTTCAAAACTTCTTCCAAATTTACTTCCTTAACCAAATTAAATAACGCCTCTGCCCCAATACTTGCCTGAAACACAGGACCGTATTTCAAAGAGAGATCGCGGTACTGCAATTCTGAAATAATTTTAAACTTTTTAATAGATTTCAATTCGCTTCTGGCCATATCCCGAATTTTTTCTAGCTTTCCAATCTCTTCTGCTTGATTGTCGCGCAAACGATTAACTTCAGTTTCAATCTGCGCGACCAACACATCAGGGTCTTTATCTTTATTTTCCTTTTGCCCTTTTGCGCTCTTTGCCATTTGCAACAAAGAATCATAACGATCGGTTATTTCTCTTTGTTTGGCTTTAAATTCTTTGTCGATTTGCTCGATAGTTTTTATTCTTGAATCGTTGTCAACATGAATGATTACATATGATGCAAAATATATTATCTTTTCCAATTCTTGGGGTGATAAATCCAAAACCAAACCAATTCGTGAAGGCACTCCGCGAACAAACCAGATGTGAGAAACCGGGGAAGCTAATTGAATGTGCCCCATACGCTCACGTCGAACAATCGAACGTGTAACTTCTACTCCGCACTTATCACAAACAATCCCTTTATAACGAATTCGTTTATACTTACCACAATAACACTCCCAATCTTTTACCGGGCCAAAAATTTTCTCATCAAATAATCCGTCTTTTTCTGGACGTTGAGTTCGATAGTTGATGGTTTCCGGTTTTGTTACTTCCCCGTGCGACCATGATAAAATAGTCTCGGGAGAAGCGAGACGAACTCTTACCGCGCTAAATTCAGACGGTTGATTAGTAGGCATGGGCTTTGTAATTTAAAATTTCTAATTCTAATTTTTCGACCCGAGACCGATCCGCCTTGGGCGGACAATTTTCAGATCCTAAAAAACTTTCTTTTAAAATTTTACTACGCTTCCTTTTGCTATTGTTTACTGTTTTGTTTTTTCTTTTCTCCGTTCTTTTTCTTTCCTTTTTTCATTCTCCTCGGCAACAATCTTGTCTACTTTTTCTTGTTCTTCCGGAGTTGTTAATTCATGAATTTCACCGGTTCTGTCAACCTCTTCTTCGTGCCCTATCAAATCCACTTCCATTCCAAGAGATTGTAATTCTTTTACCAACACTCGAAAAGATTCCGGGACGTTTGGTTTTCGGATTGGCTCACCTTTAACAATCGCTTCGTAGGTTTTGCTTCGTCCAACCACATCATCGGATTTGATAGTCAACATCTCTTGCAAGGTATGGGCCGCCCCGTAACCTTCCAATGCCCATACTTCCATTTCTCCAAACCGCTGTCCTCCAAACTGCGCTTTGCCGCCGAGAGGCTGTTGGGTGATCAACGAGTAAGGTCCGGTTGAACGAGCGTGCATTTTATCATCTACCAAATGGTGCAATTTCATCATATAAACATAACCAACCGTAACCGGCTCGTTGAAAGTCTCTCCGGTTTTACCGTTAGTTAGCATCATTTTTCCTGATTCGCTATAACCAGCCGCTTTAAGTTCTTTTTTAATGTCTTTTTCATCTACCCCATCTAGCGCGGGAGACGCCGCTTTATAGCCCAGAGTTTCCGCCGCCAAACCCAAGTGGGTTTCCAAAACTTGTCCCAGGTTCATACGACTGACGATGCCGAGAGGATTTAAAATAATGTCTATCGATCGGCCATCTTTTAAGAAAGGCATATCCTCAACTGGGATTACTCTGGAAATAACACCTTTATTGCCGTGCCGTCCTGCCATTTTGTCCCCAACTGAAACTTTTCGTAGCACCGCTACTGATACCTGGATTGAACGGATGACCCCGGCTGGTAATTTGTCGCCACGGTCACGAGAAAATTCTTGGATCGCAACAACTTTTCCGTACTCTCCATGAGGAAGTGTTAGTGAGGTGTCTTTGACATCTCGAGATTTTTCACCAAAAATGACTCGCAATAATTTTTCTTCGGCGGTTAAATCAGTTTCTCCTTTTGGGGTAATCTTCCCAACCAAAATATCACCGGCTCGAACTTGCGCGCCGATACGGACAACACCATTTTCATCTAAATCTTTTAGTTTATCATCTCCAACGTTCGGGATGTCTCGAGTCACCACTTCTGGACCGAGTTTTGTATCACGAACATCGATTTTAAAATCTTCAATGTGAATAGAGGTATATCGATCATCTTCGACTAATCGAGATGAAATCAAAATCGCGTCTTCGTAGTTACCACCTTCCCAAGACATAAAGGCGACCAATAAATTTTGACCCAAGGCCAACTCACCTTTGTCGGTGGCGGCGCCGTCGGCGATTACCTGTCCGCGCAACACTCTCTCCCCACGGTCGACAAGCGGTCTCTGGTTAATACAAGTTGATGTGTTAGAACGAACGAATTTCTTTAATCCATATTCTGTCTTTTTCCCTTTGTCTTCCAAAACGATTATACGATCACCCGTTACCGAAGAAATTACTCCGTCATTTTCACAAATAACCACCTGTCCTGAATCGAACGCTGCTTTTTCTTCTACTCCGGTTCCGACAATCGGCGCCTGCGGACGAATACAAGAAACCGCTTGACGTTGCATGTTGCTACCCATCAACGCGCGGTTCGCGTCGTCGTGTTCCAAAAATGGAATTAACGAAGTCGTGATACTGATAATCTGCTTTGGAGAAACGTCTAAATAATCGATGTTATTTGTTTCAGACATACCCGGGACTCCCCTAACTCGCACCGAGGAACGTTCTTCTAAAAAATACCCTTCTTTATTATAAGGGATTGTGGCTGGACCGATAATCGCTTTTTCTTCAGCGAAAGCATCCAAGTATTCAATCTTGCCCGTAATTTTTGGTTTAATTCGAATCTTTTCAAGTTTCACTTTTGAAGAAATTTTTTGCGCTATATCAGCTGTAATTTTTCCTCCGGCTTTCACAATAACGCTGTTATCATCTGGATTTATCAAATCTTCCAGTGAAAATTTATCGATTAGTTCTTTGGAATTATTATTAACAATCTTCTCAATTTTTACATACGGAGTTTCCAAAAAACCAAATTTATTTAAATGAGCGTAGGAAGCCAAATGAGCAACCAAACCGATGTTTGGTCCTTCCGGGGTGGTAATTGGACAAAGTCGGCCATAGTGGCTGTGATGAACGTCACGAACTTCAAACCCGGCCCGTTCGCGGGATAACCCGCCAGGACCCATGGCCGAAAGCCTTCTTTTGTGTTCAAGCTCGGCCAACGGGTTGGTTTGATCCATAAACTGGGAAAGTTGGGAGGAAGAGAAAAATTCTTGGATAACAGCAACGATCGGCCGGACATGAATCAGTTGAGCCGGGTTAACGGTTTCCAAATCAGCCAAACTCATACGGTCACGAGCAATACGCACCATGCGAGCAAGTCCTACTCGAAACTTACTTTGGATCAGTTCCCCAACCGCGCGCACTCGACGATTGGCCAAGTGGTCAATATCGTCTACCTCTCCTTGGGTATTGTTAAGTACAATAATTTCTCGAATTGCTTTGACCAAATCTTCTTTTGATAAGATTTTATCGTCTCGATCTTTAATATTTAACCTTTGGTTAAATTTGAACCGACCAACTTCAGAAAGGTCGTAGCGTTGGATGTTGAAAAACATTGCCGTAATCAAAGACCGAGCGTTATCTGCGGTTGCCAAATCACCCGGGCGGATACGACGATAAACCTCAATAAATCCCTCATCAGAATTTTTTGAAATATCTTTATCTAAAGTATTCTGAATGTAGCGTGTATCCGGGTTAGTATCAATATCGGTAAATTGTTTTAAAATTTCTTCGTTGGTTTCAAATCCAAACACTCTTAAAAGCGCGGTAACTGGGACCCGGCGTTTGCGATCAATTTTAACACCAATCACTCCGTTCGCGTCGGTATCCAGTTCTAACCAGGCTCCTCGGTTTGGAATTATTTTCGCTCCATACTGTTTTCTTCCTCTTGACCTATCAGCGGAAAAAAATACGCCGGGTGATTTAATCAATTGAGAAACCACTACCCGTTCCACTCCGTTAATAACAAAAGTTCCACGATTAGTCATCAAAGGAAAATCACCCAAGTAAACATCTTGAGTTTTTATCTTTCCAGTTACCTTGTTTTTCAATTTTACTGAAACATAGAGAGGGGCTTCGTAGGTTGTGTTTCTTTCCCTCGCTGTTTTCTCATCATGTTTCGGTTGATCAAGATAATGATCTCCAAAACTCAAATCTAAAGTCTTTCCGGTAAAGTCTTGCGTTATTCCCAATTCTCCAAAAAGATCTTTTAGCCCACTTTCAAAAAACCAACGATAAGATTGGGTTTGGATTTCAATCAAATTCCCCAAAGGCAAGGCTTCGTGGATTTTGGTAAAAAACTTTCTTTTGTCCCGGGCAGATTTTTGAATCTTGCTAATCAACTGCCCGGAGGGAATTAAATTGTTATAACTAGCTCGTGGTTTGGATGACATCAAAAGATGCCCTTCTGTATACACAAAAAGGGCCAATTTATTGGCTCTACTCTAAAAGTAGTTATTCATAGACTTATTGTACCTTATAGAAAAATCTTGTCAAGTATTATCACTATTCCCCTTTAAAACAAGATCTTTTTTGATTTTGTAATTACTGGCGGTTGATTATATTTAGGTCTTATAAAAATTTTAGATTTTTTTAAATTTCGGCTAAATTTAGTCAAATTCTCTATTTTTTTACCCTGTTTTATACCTGAAATCGGGATATTTAGCACATAGGCTAAAGTATTGGCTGTAGCAACACCCGTTCGTATCCCCATAAACGATCCGGGGCCCTGAACCACCGCAATTCCAGACAAATCCTCAAGTTTTACCCTTCGAGTTTTCAACAACTTTTTGATTTGTGGTAATAACTTCTCCGAAAGATTACGATTGATCCCAAATATCAGCTTGTCAATCTTTTCTTCTCTAACCAACCCAAGCTCGGTTTTACTTGAATCTAAAGTATTTATAAATAGAAGCATAAAAAAATTACGACTTATAAATTATGATTTAAGAATAATGAATGAAAAATTCGTGTTCTTTCCGCCAAAAGCGGATCCTCCTCGAGTGGAAATTTATGCCTCTTACTTCTTAAATCTTCTTTATTTCCTCCCTCACCACCACTCGATCATCCCAAGGTATTTTTTTGCCGTTCCCTACCACCATATACTGTTCCGAACCTTTTCCGGTAATTAACACCAAATCTTTTTCTTTCGCGAGAGACAATGCTTTTTTAATCGCTTCTTTGCGATCTAAAATTTTAAAAAGATTTTCTCCTTCTTTTTTCCCCACCTGCTCTACCCCTTTGGCGACTTGATCAATAATCTCTTGTGGGCTTTCATCGTACGGGTCCTCGTTTGTAACGATTGCGATATCCGCGCTCTCTCCAACCAATTTTCCAAGCACCGGCCGACGCGACTTGTCTCGGCCTCCACCGGCGCTGCCAAACACATGGATAATTTTATTTTTTTCAAAAATTTTAACTGTCTCATATAAAAATTTCATCGAATACGGTTCCGGGGCATAATCTATCATGACCCGAAAGTTCTGACCTTCGTCAATCCATTCCATGCGTCCGGGAATTCCTTTAACTTTTGACAAAGACTTCGAACAAACCTCCAACGAAACACCGAGGCTGTTGGCAACCGAAATCGCCGCTAAACAATTTGAAATGTTTTTCTGGCCCAGCAAAGCAATCTTAAACTGTATCTCGCTGACTAAAAAATTACTGCCTTCAGAATTTGTTTGAATATTGCTTGCGACCATCTCCGCGTTCTTAGCTAAAGAAAACCTTAACTTTTTATCTACGTTAAAATTTACAAACTCATCTGAATGTTTATCGTCTCCATTGGCAACTATCAATTTTTTGATCTTTTTCCCATCTATATATTTATAAGAAAGTTTTTCCAAATATTGAAAGAGTTTAAGTTTTGCATTTTTGTAGTTTTCAAAACTTCCGTGTCGCTCAATGTGTTCCGGAGTCAGGTTGGTAAACACCGCAATGTCAAAATGAATAAACCGATGACGAGATTGCAAAATCCCTTCCGAGCTGGTCTCCACCACCACAAATTTGCAACCGGCTTTTGTCGCCTCGCGGATTTTTTTCTGTAAAAAAAATCTGCCGGGCATAGTCAGTTTGGTTTTATTGTATTCCTCTTTGCCAGCAATCTTTATATTGTAAGTAGAAATCAATCCGGTTTTGTGGCCGGCTTCCGATAAAATTCTTTCAATTAAGTTTACAACGGTTGATTTCCCATTTGTTCCTGAAACCCCAATAACAATGGTTTCTTTGGAAGGAAAACCATAAAACATTGCTCCTAAAAAAGCCAGGGTAAAATAATACCCGGACAACATAAAACGAGGTGTTACTTTTTTTATAAGCTGCTTCATTAAAAAATAAATTTTAAATCTAAAACCAAAATTTCGAATATCAGGTCTTATCCCCTGGGCAGAAATCCAAAAAAATGGTTTCGGGTTTGGATTTTTAGTCGCTGATTTGTAATTTAAATTTTGACATTTAGATTTCTACTCAAAACACCCTATTTACTTTCCTTACGGCCTTATAAACCTTGTACCATAGCTTATTATAAGGAAGGTCATAAGCCCCCATATATGACACCTCTTGCCCTCCAAAACCCTTCTTAAACCGGGTTATTCCACTCCACGCGTGATTTTTATGGGCACCTGTTGGAGCAACCCCTCCAAAATCATAAAATTTCATTCCTCGTTTTTTTGCGTTCAATATTACTGTCCACTGGATTAAATGCGGGGCCATAACTGAACGAAACCTGTCGGTGGAAGCCCCATGCAAATATGTGGCAGTGTTGGCAAAATAACTTACGATCGCGGCCGCTAGCGGCCTGGAATTGTAATACGCCACCAATAGTTCCACCGACCCTGATCGGCCCAAACTTTTAACTAAATTCAAATAATAATTATATTGGTGAGCCTTAAACCTGTCCCTTTTGACAGTCTCTTGCATTAAAAGCCAAAAATATTTTAGATCGACTGTTTCAACCGTTGATTTTACCTCGACTCCTTTTTTTTGCGCGAGCCGAATGTTGTATCGGGTTTTTAGCTTCATTTCGTGCAACAATTCTGCTTCCGTTTTTTGTAAATTTAGAAGGGTTGTGTCTTTTGGTTGAACCTCCCAATTAATTTTCTGAAAACCCAGATCAGAAAGATTAAAATTTTGATCATATTCAGAAACCAACGGGTCCACTCTTAAAAATAACGGCTTCTCCAAAACATTAATATCGGAGAGTTTATCTAAAAAAAGTTGCCAAACTTTTTCCAAATCGGTTTTTTGCATAACGACCGGCCCCCGCGGACAATACAAAAATGATTTGCCGCGTGGCAACGACATTTTTACCAAAGTCGCAGCCGCTCGAGTTTTACCAAGGTCACTGCTCACTATTAACCGCCAAACTTTCCGACCAAGTTTTTTTTGAAACTCCCCCCACGCCCAAGACTGCAGGACAGATGCGTTCTGCGAGACTAAAAACGAATCAAATTCTTTTTGATCAAAAATTTCTAAAACCTGCACCTTAAAAAATTTAAAGTTAAAAGTTAAAAATGAAAAATAGATCTTGAGCCGAGTTCAGAACGACACTACGTCGCGCTACCTCTTCCCTAACACTCTTAACGCTTCTTTTATTATACTGCCACTATCCAAATCTTTGCTAGATATTCTTTTCAAAACTTCGCGAGCCTCAAGCTTGCTGTAACCAAGCGCGACCAGAGCGTCTAAACTTTCTGACAAATCTTTTGAACTTTTCAAATCACCGGTCCCGATTTTTTCTTTCAACTCAACAACAATCCTTTCCGCTGTCTTTTTACCGACCCCTGAAACTTTAGTAAAAATTGACGGATCCCCTGAACCAATCGCCGAAGTGATAACTTCGACAGTTCCTCCTGACAGTACTGCTAAAGCGACTTTGGGACCAACTCCGGAAACCGAAATTAGGAGCTCAAACAATTCTAGCTCTTTTGGCGATAAAAATCCATATAAGGAAAACTGGTCTTCTCTTACATATGTACGAATATACAGTTCTATCTCTTGTTCCAAACGCAATTCCAAAAGCGAAGAAACGGGTATAAAAACTTTATACCCCACCCCTTGAGTCTCAACGGTTGCGTAATTAGCCTGTTTTGACAACACCGAGCCTTTTAAATAGGAAATCATATTTCTTTTGTTTACTGCTCTATTCTATTGTAACATTTCCACAATTGACAGGAAAAAAGAGTGTACTAGTATTCATTCGCCTAGCCGATTCGTGGTGTGGGCGAGTAACGCCGGGAGAGGGCGATGCTGGGACCGAAACCTTTGACAAGGTCTTAGGGTTGAACCAATTCGGCCTCTCCTGGCTAAAAATTACGGAGGGAAACAATTTAATATGCTGGGCGATCGTCCAATGGTAAGACTGTAGACTCTGAATCTGCCTATGGGGGTTCGAATCCCTCTCGCCCAGCCAAACTTTCAAGAGCGCCCTCTACGGTCGCTCTTTCTGCTTTTTAAAAACCTGTTATAATTATCTTGCTTAATTTTAAAATCCTATGGAAACAAAAAAATTTCTCTTTGTATCCTTCGATGCTTTAATAAGCGATGTCGCCTGGCAAGTAAAAAAAGAAGGGCACGAAGTTAAATATCATATTAAAAACTCGGAAGACAAAGATATCGCCGACGGGTTCGTGGAAAAAACTGACAACTGGGAAGCCGAAATCCCCTGGGCTGATATCGTGGTCTTTGACGATGTCTTGGGTATGGGTAAATGGGCCAACAAGGTCAGGTCGCAAGGAAAACTGGTAGTTGGAGGAACTCCTTATACAGACCAGCTTGAAGACGACCGGGCTTTTGGACAGGAAGAGCTAAAAAAATTCGGCATTCCGATAATCCCCTACCAAAATTTTACTTCCTTTGATGAGGCAATCGCCTATGTCCGCAATAATCCAAGTAAATACGTAATCAAGCCGAGCGGTGAAGCGCAAAATGTCAAACGTTTTTTATTTGTGGGACAGGAAGACGATGGGAAAGATATTATTCAAGTATTAGAAGCCTATAGAAAATTATGGTCTAAAAAAATTAAAGTTTTCCAGCTACAAAGAAGGGTTTCCGGAGTAGAGGTGGCGGTGGGAGCATTTTTCAACGGGCAAGAATTTGTTTATCCAATCAACGTTAATTTCGAACACAAAAAACTTTTTCCCGGAAACATCGGCCCTTCCACTGGAGAAATGGGCACTAGTATGTTTTGGAGTATACCAAATCGGATATTTAATTCCACCTTGAAAAAAATGGAAAAAAAACTCAAAGAAGAAAAGTATGTCGGATATATCGATTTAAACTGCATTGTTAACAGCAATGGTATTTATCCGCTGGAATTTACCGCCCGCTTCGGCTACCCTACAATCCATATTCAACAGGAAGGAATTATGATGCCGATTGGAGAATTTCTTTTTGGTCTTTCCGACGGGACTTTAAAAAAATTTAAAACCAGATCCGGTTTTCAAGTCGGAATCCGTCTGGTCGCCCCTCCCTACCCTTTCGGCGGACAAACAAAACAAGGAACTGATTCAAAAGATTCTGTAATCATCTTTAAAAAACCGGGTGGTCTTGAAGGAGTGCATATCGAAGAAGTAAAACTTGCTAATGGAGAATGGGTTGTAGCAGGCGCATATGGGGTCGTGTTGGTTATTGTTGGAACCGGACAAACCATGAAACAGGCCCAAGGCCAAGCCTACGGCAGGATTAAAAATATACTAATTCCCAATGCTTACTGGCGTGACGATATTGGCGATCGCTGGTTTGAGGATAGTGATAAATTACACAACTGGGGATATTTAAGAGAAATCTAATCATAAAATTTTCATAAAGTAACGCTGGCGCCGAAGTGATGGAAAGGATAGAAAGCGCCCTTTTTGAACCAACGCCGGAAACCAAAATTAAGAACTCAAACAATTCCAACTCTTCCGGTAAAGCAAAGCCATGAAGAGAAAGTTGATCTTCCCACACATAGGTATAGATAACTTTGAATTACAAAACTCCCCAAACATAATGTCTTTTAAAGGCAAAAGCCGAAGCAATCTCGCTGATTTTTTAAAGGATTGCTTCATCGCTAATGCTCCTGCCGGTGACAGGAATATCGGGGTTTTGGTAATTCACAGAGACAAAGACTTCCAGTTTTCCGGCAACTTTATATTTTAAAAGCAAGAAAACGGGGGAAAGAGGGTCAACCTAACTAATTTGGAACACATAAGTTAAGAAAGAGGTGGGTGATGTAAATGCTTCAGGTACATTAATCCTTGCCTGAAACTCCTTGAGTAGCCTGGGCAGGTGTTCTTTCCAGACATGATGATAGATTTTTCTGATAAATCTCCGTAAACGCATCCAGACGTTCTCAATCCGGTCGGTAGGTCTAAAGTGGCCCATACCATGATTACAGACCTCATACCCGTAACCAAAGAATTCCGATAAGTGCTCATAAACTGGATTGGCATCAGTACAGACTAAGGAAGCGGCTTGTACTTGATCTAAGATGAATCTGTCAGAAATGCCTTGCAGCCGGTCTGAAACAGCTCTCACAGCTACTCTACCACTGGTTTTTTCAATCGCGCCTAAGACGACGGTTTGATTGTCATGCTTTTTCTTGACAATGAATACCTCGTCAACCTCGACAGTACCGCCTAACACAGGCGAAAAATCAGGTAGAAGTGTTCCAAATCTCGTAAACCAGCGTTAGATTGTGGGGTAAGACAGCCCAGTAATTCTTTCAGTATCTTGAGGCGACAGCTCGGCAAGCCAAGCGGAGAGTAGGAACCATAATTGTTTTTCTGAAAGCTTGGAATGGGCAAAAGGCATGCATCGTTTCTTTGAAAATTTCAGCCTGCATTTTTTACAAAAATATCGACTTTCTATCTTGTAATCGTACCTTCTTGCGCATTTAGGGCAACGAATGCCCCGATGAAAGAAAATCTGCCGTATTTGTTTGGTTATTTGCCTCTCTGAAGGCAAGTGATGTAGAGTGGACATTGGAACATTGGTTAATGGTAGTTACCACTCTCATTCTAACCTTTATTCCATTTTAGTTGGAATCGCCCGAAAAAGAGGTATTTTGACTTGGCAACAAAATCCTGTTAGTCTATTTTGCTGAAACCAGATTGGAGGTTTTATGTCCGAGTCCGATGATGTTTATGAATTGTGCTTTTCCGCTATCGGGATGACGCGCGAGGGTCAGGAAGTGCGAGACCAAGTGCTTGCCCACTACCGGGTTCGTGTCGTTCCGGCGCAACATCTCTGCCCAACCTGCGGGCAGAATAACGCCGAAACCCATGCTGTCGAGATCCTCGGGGTCTTCGACGAAATCACCCAACAATCAATCGGGTGGGAAACCGGCGTTGGAGCCATGGTCGCATGGAAAATCTGCACGGCCCACAAAAACGGAAAACCGATCTGCCGAACACCTGCGTGCCTGGAAGATCTGAAATTCCAGCTGTCCTTGACGGCCGCCTCCTAACAATCGTCGCCTATCGACAATTTTTTTATTCTGGTCAAAACCCCTTTATCTTGATAAGATAAAAAGTGCTCTCAAAGTCTATTCGTGACATTTAGATGGGATTCGGATCATTTGGATCGCTATATTTATGAACAAATTTAAGCTAATATCAAAATTTAAACCGACTGGCGGCCAACCGCAGGCTATCAAACAATTAGTTTCTGGTATAAAAAAAGGGATGAAGAGACAAACCTTGGTTGGAGTGACCGGCAGTGGTAAAACCTTTACTATGGCCAATGTCGTCACTCAACTCAACCGTCCGACGCTGGTTATTTCACATAATAAAACTCTAGCCGCGCAGTTGGCAAGCGAGTTCCAAGAATTTTTTCCAAAAAACGCGGTCCACTATTTTGTATCATATTACGACTACTACCAACCAGAAGCCTACATCCCCCGTTCAGACACCTATATCGAAAAAGAAACAGAAATTAACGAAGAAATTGATAAACTACGAAACGCCGCCACGCAAGCCTTGCTTACCCGCCGAGATGTTTTAATTGTGGCTTCGGTTTCTTGTATTTACGGACTTGGTGAACCGGCTGATTATTTGGATCTTTCGATGGATTTTAAAATCGGGCAAACTATAAAGCGAGAAAAACTATTGCGCAGGCTTGTCGATATGCAATTTTCTAGAAATGATTTAGACTTGCGACGATCAAATTTTCGAGTGCGCGGAGAAATTGTAGAAATCGTCCCCGCTGATTCTGACCAGGTGCTACGGATAAAATTTTTTGGAGACGAAATAGAAAATATCGAAAGCCAAAATTTGTTAACCGGGGAATTGATTGAAAAAATGAACTCCTATAAACTTTTCCCGGCAAAACATTTTGTCACTCCTCGAGAAAAAATGGAGCGGGCGATCGTAAATATCCGACAAGAACTTTCCGAACGAATAAAATATCTCAAGAAAAAAGATATGATTTTAGAAGCGCAGCGCCTCGAACAACGAACTAATTTTGATGTCGAAACCATGATCGAGCAAGGTTATGTCAACGGGGTTGAAAACTATTCCAGGCACTTAGACTTTAGAAAAGCCGGCTCCCCGCCCTCAACCCTGCTTGATTATTTCCCGGATGACTTTTTACTTTTTATAGATGAATCGCACATGACCGTGTCGCAAATAAAAGGGATGTACGAAGGCGACCATTTTCGTAAAAAAACTTTGATCGAACATGGCTTCCGATTGCCGTCGGCTTTTGATAACCGACCATTAAAGTTTCCTGAGTTTTGGAAACGGGTTGATCAAACAGTTTTTGTCTCCGCCACCCCAAACCCGTATGAAATTCAAGAGAGCAAAGACGCCGCGCGCTCTGTTTCTTCCCTTTTGCGAGGGAGAGTTGGAGAGGGTGTTAAACTCGAAAAGCGACACCCAACCCGATTTGCCCCTTCCCATTTTAAAAAAGAAGAGTATAACGGCCTCGTAGAACAAATCATTCGCCCTACCGGACTACTCGATCCCACTGTTGAGATAAAACCGACCAAAAACCAGATCAATGATGTGTTAAAACAGGTGCGGGAGAGAATAAAGAAAAAACAACGAATTTTAATAACTACGCTCACCAAAAAAATGGCTGAGGAACTTTCTGAATACATTGCGGAAGAAGGAATAAAAACTACATACCTTCACTCCGAAATTGATACACTGGAACGGATCGAAATTCTGCGCGACCTGCGAACCGGGGTTTACGACGTTTTGGTTGGGGTGAACCTGCTACGAGAAGGACTTGATCTGCCGGAAGTTTCGTTGATTCTTATTTTAGACGCCGATAAAGAGGGTTTTCTACGCTCCATCACCTCTCTGGTTCAGTTAATGGGACGAGCCGCCAGGCACTCCGAAGGTCATATTATAATGTACGCCGACAAAAAAACCGGTTCAATGACCGGCGCTATTGAAGAAGTTACCAGGCGCAAAAAAATCCAAGAAGCCTATAATAAAAAACATAAAATCACCCCCAAAACTATTATTAAACAAATTTCAGATACCCGCCTTGCGGGTGCAAAGAAAAAAGAAGAAGATCAAAACAACAAACAACTGGGACTTTCTTTTGGTAAAATGGACAGAAAAGAACAAGCTCATCTTTTGGAAGAACTGCGAGATCAGATGGATTTATCCGCTAAAAACTTGGATTTCGAAAAAGCCGCCGAGCTTCGAGATAAAATCTCCGATCTCAAAAAAGTCAGGCAAAAGAAAAAACACCGGATATAGCCATGTAACCTGTAACATATATCATGCAACAGAGGACTTTGACAGATTTTACAAAACCTGATATTCTCCTAATTACCGTGTCGCGCTAATTATTTACTATCAACTAATCACTACAAACTACTCACTATTTCTATGCCCAATCTAAAATCCTCAATTAAAGCAATGCGAGTTTCCGGCCGCCGAAGAGAAATTAACGACAAAATTAAGGATAAATTCAAACAAGCTATCAAAGAATTCCGAAAAGCTGTAGCTTCTAATAAAATCAAAGAAGCGCAAGAAGCGATGAAAAAAAGCATGTCTGCGCTGGACAAGGCTGTAAAAAAACATACGATTCATAAAAACAAAGCCTCCCGCCTAAAATCCCGAATGGCTACAGCGCTTGCTAAACTAAAATAATATCGATGTCTTCTAACTACCAACTAACCACTACAAACTACTCACTCTCCTGGCCCTGGTGGCAAATGTTTTCTTTAGGAAAGTTAGTTTTGGAGATGTAATCGGAGTTATAAATTTCCATTTCGAAAACTGACTTTCCGCAAGGAAAGTTTTTTGATTTCAAATGGAGGAACAATAATGCCACTCATTAGAGTTGGGCAAGATGTTGTTTTAGACTCGGAATACAAAACCATTCCCCCAAACTCCCGGGGGAAAATTGTACAAATCGGAACGTGTAGTCTCCTTGTGCATTTTTCTTCTGTTGATGCCGGCAGGGTCGCTGAATTCAATCTTTCAAATGCTGCCGGACTGCTCACAGCAGAATTTACCGTTAGCCCTTAAGAGGCTAGCGGTTTTTTTATCCACCGATCGAACCTGTTTCACTCATTCCACAAAAGTAACGATCGTTACTAACGGACTTTGGATTACGAAATTCAATATTGTTCGAGCCTG
>PFAJ01000058.1 GCA_002773695.1 Candidatus Doudnabacteria bacterium CG10_big_fil_rev_8_21_14_0_10_41_10
CTCTTCAAAAAGCCGTACGGATGTTGAACCTGGGTCAGTCAACGTTGCAATTTTATCCATATGATATTGAAAATTTAAAATCTGAAATCAAACACCCAACCTACCAACGGCTATTTGCAATTTATAAAGCTCTGCGTCAGGGAATTTCGGTCGAAAAAATTCACGAACTTTCGAAAATTGATAAATGGTTCCTCTACCATATAAAAGATATTACCGATTTGGAAAAAAAAATCGTGTTAAAAAAATTAGACGGAATCTTGATGAGCCAAGCCAAAAAAATGGGTTTTTCCGATGTCACTTTGGCAAAATTAAAAAATAAAACCCCGCTAGAGATACGCTCCTCCCGGTTAAAACTCGAGGTCAAACCGGTCGTCAAACAAATCGATACTTTAGCGGGAGAATTTCCCGCTCAAACCAATTATTTATATGTAACCTACCACGGAACTGTAAACGATGTTGCGGCATCGCCACAAAAACCGATTATTGTTTTGGGATCGGGACCTTATTCTATCGGTTCTTCGGTAGAGTTCGACTGGTGCGCGGTTAACACTGCCAAAACACTGAAACGGTTAAAGAAACCAACTGTGATTATCAATTCCAACCCGGAAACTGTCAGTACTGACTACGACGAGTCTGATCGACTGTATTTTGAGGAACTAACTTTGGAACGGGTACAAGATATATATGACGCTGAAAATGCAGATGGTGTTATAATTTCCATGGGCGGTCAGATTCCAAATAACCTCTCGCTCCCTCTTAGTAAGGCTGGTTATAAAATTTTGGGAACCGTGGCCTCATCAATCGATCAGGCTGAAAACCGAGAAAAATTTTCCAGTCTGCTAAATCGTCTGAAGGTCGACCAGCCACGATGGCAAAATGTAAAATCGTTACAGTTAGCGAAGAAGTTTGCCAAAGACGTTGGCTATCCTCTACTCGTTCGACCTTCTTATGTTTTATCAGGCGCCGCGATGAACGTTGTACACAACGACGAAGATCTGGAAAATTACTTAAAAGATGCCTCGATAATTTCCAAAGAACATCCGGTTGTAATCTCGGAATTTATAACCAACGCCCGAGAATTAGAAATCGATGGCGTAGGGCAAAAAGGAAAAATTGTAATCGAAGCAATTTCAGAACATGTGGAAAATGCTGGAGTGCACTCGGGTGATGCGACAGTGATCCTGCCACCCCAAAAGCTGTATTTAGAAACCATTAGACGGGCAAAAACGATTACTGCCAAAATTGTAAAGGCTTTAAATATTTCCGGTCCTTTCAATATCCAATTTATCGCCAAAGACAACCGTCTCCGAGTGATCGAATGCAACCTTCGCGCCTCCCGATCATTTCCATTTGTTTCCAAAGTTACCGGGCACAACTTTATCCAGATTGCCACTGAAGTTATTTTAAATAAATACCAGAAGAAGCCTTACGAAACCCTGGAACTAAACCATATTGGAGTCAAAATGCCACAGTTCTCCTACCAACGGTTAAAAGGCGCCAACCCAATCGCGCATGTAGAAATGGCCTCGACCGGAGAAGTCGCCTGCCTGGCAGATTCTTACCTGGAAGCGTTTTTAACCTCTTGGTTGGCTACCGAACAAGATATCATCGGTAAAAAAATTCTTTTAAGTATTGGCGGTGAAAAAAATAAAATTAAACTTTTTGAAGGAATAGAGTCTTTGGAAAAAGACAAATGGGAAATTTTCGCAACGGAAGGCACTCATGAATTCCTTTCAAAATCGGGAATCGGCGCGTCATTTTTATACAAAGTCAGCGATGGTCTCGACCCCAACGTTGCGAGTATGATTGAAGATAAAAAAGTAAATCTTATAATCAATATACCGAAAGGAGGGGCTCACAACAGACAAACCGACGGTTACCGCATCCGCAGGCTAGCAACCGACCACAACATTCCCCTTATAACCAACGTCCATATTGCGGAAACTTTTTTGAAAAGTCTTTCCGAGCTAAACATTAAAAACTTACCAATTAAAAGTTGGAGACAATTTATTATTAATAAATAACCCCTCCTGTCATCACGAGCGAAGCGAAGTGATCTCAATGAAACAAAAGATTTCTTCGCCACCAGCTTAAGCTGACTCCTTGCAATGACATGAGAAAAAATTTATGAACTTCAAAGGTAAATCGCTCATTTCAATCAAAGACCTAACAAAAGTCGAAATTTTGCATATTCTCAAAACGATCGGGCATTTTAAAAAAACCAAAAATCCAAAACTATTGGAAAATTTTGTTTTGGGAAGTTGTTTTTTTGAACCTTCCACCAGAACCAGATTGTCCACCGAAGCGGCGATGAGCAGTCTAGGAGGAAAAGTCGTCGGTTTTGCCGACCCGTCCGCAACTTCTCAAAAAAAACACGAGACGCTTCACGACTCGATAAAAATTATCAGTCAATACGTGGATATTTTAGCTATCCGGCACCCACAAGAAGGATCGGCCCGACTTGCGTCGCAGGCCTCTAAAAAGCCGATTATTAACTGCGGAGACGGCGCCAACCAGCACCCGTCACAAACCTTGCTGGACCTGTTTACCATCCAAGAAACCCAAAAGAAACTGCAAGGGTTAAATATCGCCATGGTTGGCGATCTGAAATACGGACGTACCGTGCACTCATTGGCCAAGGCCCTAAGCCACTTCAAAGCCAGACTTTACTTTGTTGCTCCAATGTCTCTACAGATGCCTCGACATATCTTAAACGAACTAAAAGTCCAAAACGTAAAATTCTCACTGCATGACAAAATGGAAAACGTTATAAAAAAAGTTGATATTTTATATATGACCAGGATCCAAGAGGAACGATTCCCAGACAAATACGAGTACGAAAAAGTTAAAAATGTATATGTCCTAAGGCCAGAAATGCTCGTTGGAGCTAAAAAAAATATGAAAATCATGCACCCTCTGCCACGAGTGTCAGAAATCGATTTTAAGATTGATGAAAGCCCTCATGCTTATTACTTTGAGCAGGCGCAAAACGGACTGTACACCAGGCAAGCCCTGATTTCTCTATTCTTAGGAAAAATTAACTAACTAAAAATATGAAAAAGAAACCATCTAACAAAACTTTGTCAGTCTCCGCGATCAAAGAAGGAACTGTTATTGATCATATTACCGCCGGCTCCGCCTTAAAAATAATTCGTTTGCTCAATCTTCCCGCAGATAAAAAAACCGTCACCGTGGGACTAAACTTGCCCAGCCGGATACTTGGTCGAAAAGACATTATTAAAGTTTCCGGACGTGAAGTTACCTCTCAAGAAGCAAACAAAATTGCGGTTTTAGCTCCGCAAGCCTCTATAAATGTTATTAAAAATTATAAAATCATTAAAAAATTCTTGGTCCAAATCCCCCAAAAAATTGAGGGGGTAATAGTCTGTCCAAACCCACAATGTGTCACCAACCATGAAAGCACCGCTAGCATTTTCCTTGCAGAGCAACACAAATACCTGGTTCAACTACATTGTCAGTATTGTGAAAAAATGTATACCGTCGATCAAATCCACGAATATCATACGTGACAGCGCCAGCTGTCATCCCACAAAAGCTCCCTTTATTACATCTCTCTCCTGACTAGGAGAGATGCCCAGCCCTTTCTGTAGAAAGGGCTGGGCAGAAAGGTTGATTTCATCACGAAGGTTGAATCCGGGTTCCATCCGCCTAAGGCGAACCTCTTTCACCAGTCTCTCTAGACGCAAGTCTGGGTCTGCTCCGACTCGGAAACGAGGCGAGCGGGTGGAAATAACATCTAATTTTTACTTTTAAATTAGTCGAATGCTAACCATTAAAAATGTAAAAAACATAAAGGGTGAAACGGTTACTAAAAAAATCCTTAGTGACCAAGATGAAATGATTGATGCAACCGGACTAACAATGCTTCCCGCCGTAATCGACCCACACGTTCATTTCCGTACACCAGGACAAGAAGATAAAGAAAACTGGGAATCGGGAGCAAGAGCGGCAATCGCCGGTGGCGTTACTAGGGTTTTTGATATGCCGAACAACATCCCCGCTTGCGTAACCGAAACCCTGCTTCAAGAGAAAAAAACCCTGATCAATAAACAATTAAGTAATACCGGGATCCCTTTGCGGTACGGACTTTTTTTTGGAGCAGACGCAGGCCATCTCGAAGAAATTTCGAAAGTAAAAAATAAAATAGTCGGAATAAAGGTCTTTATGGGGTCAAGCACCGGCAGCTTGCTAATCGACAACGATGAAGTTTTTGAAAAAGTTTGCAAAATTGCGGCAGAAAACAACCTTATCGTTGCCGCCCATGCTGAAGACGAGCATATCTTACAAGAACTCTCCAAACAAAACCCCGAATCAAAAGACCCAAAAACTCACTCAAAAAATCGCGATAGAAAAGCGGCTATTGTCGCCTTGGAAAAATGTATTGCCGCTTCGGTGAGATTTGGAACAAAATTTTATATTTTGCATTTGAGCATAAAAGAAGAAGTGGCTCTTGTTCGGCAGGCCAAACGAAAAGGCCTGCCGATTTACGCGGAAACTACTCCGCACCATTTATTTTTATCTGAAGATGACTACGAAAAATGGGGAACGCGAGTACAAATGAATCCCCCGCTCCGAACTAAAGAAGATCAAAAAGTGTTGTGGGACGCGGTAAATGAAGGGATAATAGATACCATTGGCACTGACCACGCCCCGCACCTGCTGTCTGAAAAAGACAAACCCTTTGGTCATGCCCCTTCCGGAATCCCAGGCATCGAAACCAGCTTGCCTTTACTTCTAAACGCGCGCAGTCAGGGAAAACTCTCACTTGAAAAAATTGTTGAGCTGACCAGAATAAATACAGAGTCAATCTTTAAAATAAAACCTAACGATGATATTGTACTTGTTGATTTGAATAAAGAAAAAATTGTTGAGGATAATTTATTAAAAACTAAATGTCGATGGTCCCCGTTTTCCGACCAAAATTTAAAAGGTTGGCCAGTCTATACGGTTCTAAAAGGAAAGGCTTGTAACCTTGATGCTTAAAACTCCTTTTTACAACCCGCATAAATCCTACGATGAAAACTACGAACTTGGCCCGTTTGGCGATTTTACAGACGGTAAAATCACAAAAATTAAATCGCCGGCAAAATTCGAGGCGTATGGCCACAAGGTTCACTCTCCTTTTGGAATACCGGCAGGACCGTTACTAAATAGTAACTTCGTAAAAAGCGCTTTTGAAAAAGGTTTTGATATTTGTGTGTACAAAACCGTTCGCGGGCAGTCTTATGCCAGCCATAAGCATCCAAACGTCATCGCGGTCCACACCAAAGGAGACCTGACTATAGAAAAAGCAAAACTTCCGGTGGTTGCGGATGAAAATTTTGAAAAGCCACTTTCCATAACCAATTCTTTCGGGGTACCATCGAAAGATCCGGTAATTTAGCAGAAAGATGTTAAAAAAGCGCTTGATTATGAACAAGCCGGCCAGCTCCTGATTTTAAGTTTTATGGGAACGGTTAGAGATGGTAAAAATAAAAAAAATTTATCGAGGATCATAAAATCACGCTAGGCTAGCGAAAGAGACCGGGGTGAAAGTGTTGGAAGTAAATCTCTCCTGCCTAAATATCGGCAACGAAGGATTAATTTGTTATGATTTAAATATCACTCAAAAAATTTGTGGTACGATAAAAAATGAAATCGGCAATACTCCTCTGGCGATAAAAGTCGGGTATTATGAAGACGATGCGGCTTTAGCAAAACTTTCAACCATTGCAAATGAATACGCGAACGATATTTCGACGATAAATACCATCCAAGCAACAATAGTGGATAAACAAGGGAACCCCGCGATCCCCGGCGATAACCGTGAAAAAAGCGGGGTTTGCGGTTCTGCGATCAAATGGGCCGGGATCAATATGGTAAAACGGTTGAAAAAAATCCGCGATGAAAAAGGTTATAAATATTCAATCACGGGAATTGGCGGTGTAATGGATAAAAAAGATTTTAACGACTACCGCGACGTTGGCGCCGATATAGTTATGTCCGCAACCGGCGCGATGTGGAATCCAAATCTAGCCCAAAAAGTTAAAAATAATTAGTAAAATAATATGAGTAAAATTTTAGGCATCTTGAGAAAAACCGGGACAATAATTACTAAAGATCATTTTGTTTTAACTTCAGGCAGGCATACGCCAGCATATATCAACAAAGACGCGCTTTATCCGCATACCAAAGAAACCTCTGCAGTCGGAAAATTGTTTGCGGAAAAAATTAAAGATTTAGATGTCGATACAGTTGTCGGACCAGCGCTTGGTGGTATTATCCTTTCAACCTGGACCGCACATCACTTATCACAGATAAAAGGGAAAGAAATTTTTGGAGTATACACTGAAAAGACCGCGGATAAAAACCAAGTTGTAACCAGAGGGTACGACAAGTTTCTAAAATACAAAAAAGTCTTAATCGTGGAAGACTTGACCTCGACAGGTGATAGCGCAAAAAAGGTTGTTGAGGCGGTACAAGGCGTCGGAGGTGAGGTGGTGGCAGTGTGTGTAATGGTAAACCGAAATCCCAAAGAGGTAACCACTGAATATTTTGGTGTGCCTTTTTATACCCTAGATGTACTCGAGGTTGAAGCTTACACAGAACAAGATTGCCCCATGTGCAAATCGAACGTGCCTGTTAATACTGTGCTTGGTCACGGAAAAAAATATTTAGAAAAGAAAAAAATAATATGAGATATTCCGAACGCGCGAAACTTTGTAAAAATCCTCTCGCGCAAAAATTGCTCTTGTTAATGGAAGAAAAACAAACCAACCTTTGCCCTGCCGCGGATTTTAGCAAGAGCCAAGAATTGCTCGAGCTCGCGGATAAAATGGGACCTGATATCTGTATGTTTAAAACTCATATTGATATTGTGGAAGACTTTACTCCAGGCTTGACGAAAGAATTAAGAAGACTTTCTGAAAAACATAGATTCTTAATCTTTGAAGACCGAAAGTTTGCTGACATCGGCAACACTGTAAAGAGCCAATACAGTAAAGGTATTTATAAAATTTCTGACTGGGCGCATATTGTTAACGCGCATATCGTTTCTGGGCCAGGTGTTATTGACGGGTTAAAAGAAATCGGATTACCAAAAGGAAACGCGCTTATTCTGCTTGCCGAGATGAGCTCGAAAGGGGCTCTGGCAACCGGTGACTACACCAAAACCGCGATTAACTGGGCGGAAGCAAATGCCAACTTTGTGATTGGTTTTATCACCACAAAAAAAATCACCGACAATCCAACCATGATCCACTTTACTCCCGGAGTAAAACTCACGGGTGGAACTGACAACCTGAGACAGCAATACAACACACCGGAAAAAGTAATCGCCGAACTTGGAAGCGACGTAATTATCGTTGGTCGCGGAATCTACCAAGCGGACGACCCTATCGCCGAGGCTAAAAAATATAGAAAAACCGGTTGGGAAGCATATCTAAACCGCCTTTAAATTTAGCCAAAAAACAAACGGTCAGGCGAGCCCCGTTAGAGATCTTAGAATCACGAGTAACTTATACGACGAAAAGCACCTCGAACTAAGCTCACCTGAACCGTTCTTTTTTTCTCTGCATTTATGTATCTTATTATTATTTCTGGCAGAATACCCCTGCGGCTTGCATAGGTGAGGAATGCCTGCCTGAAATTTCACGGGAATAAAACGGAGGAAATAATCCGATCAAACACGTCTGCGGGCATAAAGACAAAAATGCGAGCAGACATAAAGTATTCCCAATAAGGAATACTCCTAAAGAGCGCTTTAGGGATCGGTATTAATTTTCATAAAAATTATCCGACCCTCCACATAACGATCGTTACATTAAGGGTCGAAACGATAATATAATAAATTATTTCCTTGTTATAAATTCAACTGTAAAATTTCTATAAGTTAAAAAAACTTATCAATTTTTCCTCGCCTTCTAAAACCTTCGACTCAAATATGTACAACTCGCCTGGCTCTAGCTCATAATAATCTCTAATATAAAAAATAGCATCTTCACATGGATGCGGATTTATAAATACACTTTTTTGAAGCCTAAGGAGCCCAAGTTTTCTAAACTTTGAACGAATCAAGTTTCTTCTTGAAGCAAATGCCTACGGCATATCAAACATCACCAGTCTCCACTTATTATCCCAAACTTTCGGTTTTCTTATTTGCAAATCTTGAATTTCATATTTTAATAATTGTTTCTTCCCTTTAGGTGTTAAAATAACTTCAACCTTCCCCCTGCCTTCTTTTTACGCTTACCATCCCGCGCTTTTGAAGCTTGTTGAACGATTTTCTTGAGGCGTAAGAATTTTCTCTGGTCGTGTCCTCAACCCACTTAACAACGTGAGCCAGACAGGGAAACACTATAACCCCGGCTACCATAGTTACTAGCCCTAACCCTTTTAATATTGTTTTTGCGAGTTATTTCTTTTAACTATCTTCTTTGGGTTTCTTCATACATTAGCTGTCCCCTCTATGTAACGATCGTTACATAGAGGGGACAATCGGATAGTTACATTTGCATATGATATTCAATAATATCTGTACACAGTATTCGATTAAACTAATATCTGCTTATAGTAATTACAAACCAATATTATTCCGGATCAGAAAATGGGTTGTCGCGGCCGGTATTTTCATCGTTACCTTGAAAGTTGATAAAATTACTCGATTGGAAAAATTCTACCTCATTCAGCCGTTCGATAACTTTTTCGTATTTTTCAAAATCGACCCGAACAATAGCAGGTGTTGCATCTGCAGGCGATGATTTTGTAAAAGTTAAATTTTTATAAAGCGATCCGTAGATAACAAAAAGTTCAACTATCACAATCGCCAAAAATACGCTCCATAAAAAAGTCGCGACCGAAAACCTGATACTAAAACCAAACTTCCCTTTCGCAAAAATTTTCGTCTTTTGGCCAAACACTTTTTCCCCGGTATCAGAAATTTTCATAACTTTATGATAGGACTTACGGGATTGAGCCAACCCCGGACTTGATCCGGGAAAAAAGGTTGGACAATCTCTTGTGGTGCGCCGCCACAAGGTCAGGTAAAGCCCGACCGGAGGCGGCAAACCCGTAGGTCCTATATGAATTACTAATCAATACGAATATACAAATTCTCTTTTTTTACTCCTCCCCTTCCTTGAATTACGAAACTCTAATTTCATATCATGGTAATTTGTCCGCCGTGGCGGACGGAGAAGCAATCCCCAGGGAAAACCATGAGATTGCCGCCCCCGGATCTAGTCCGGGGTCGCAATTACACTAGCGGTTTAAGAGGTTTTCGTAATTTATAGTCCCCTTAAGCCTTCCTTGTACTTTATACGGGGATAAGAGGGGGGATAATTCGTATATTCGTACAAAATTCTTATTTCGTGAAAACTATTTTTTTTGCTGTTTGGC
>PFAJ01000013.1:0-7582 GCA_002773695.1 Candidatus Doudnabacteria bacterium CG10_big_fil_rev_8_21_14_0_10_41_10
TATTGATTTTCTGACTCACTCCCGAAGACCTCTACAGTCTAGCAGGGCGGACATTACGCTGAACACTTATGAGGACATTGTAGCTGAACGCCAACACTGGTCTTGACAAAGACCACTTTTTTTGCTATAATATCTTCTTATTCAATTCCAACCGGGATTGAAAAAAGCGACACCAGATAGCCATGGTGTCGTAAGCGCAATGTTGCGCAAGTTCTTTGAAAAAAGCGATCGGGCTAATCGATCGCGCTCCTAGGAGAAAAACAATGAACGCTAGCTACGTTCTTCGCTTTTTCGCGGCCATCACGATGTTTCTGATGGTTGCATCCAGTTCTTATTCCAGCGCGCAGTCGATAACGTCGACTATCCCCGGCTGGTCCGAAAAGGCACAGACCGGGGAAATTACGATCGCGGATGTCGCCCCTTCGGGCGGCGGAGACCTTTCGACGCTCGACGCGTCGAAGGTCAAGATCAGCGACGGCACCGGCACGATCGCCGTCAAGGCGGTCGTCGGCAAGGCCGAGCCTACCAAGGCAACGGTATTCGTTGAGATGTCGGCCGGCGCGTTCGGGTCGTTCAACATCGACCTTGACGGCGACGGCGCGAACGAAGCGGTCTTTGAAATCCCGCAGCCTGACGCCGTTAAGGCGACCGCGGTGTGGGAGAAGACCAAGGAGCGCGTTTCCGAGGTCGTAGTCCCGTATACGGCCGGAACTACTTACGTGGTAGTGACGGCCAAGGGAATCGGCGATTTCACTAAGACCGCGCCGACAATCGACGGACCCGACGGCTGCTTCAAAGTGGTCGCGAGCGAGGTCAAGTCAACAAGCGTCCTTCGGGCACTCGTTGAGTTCCCGGCGTTGATCCCTGCCTCGCGTGCCATCTGCAAGGTCGGCATGAAGGTTGGATCCGACCCGCGGTCAGCGATCTTTGAGTTTAAACTGGTCTCTCGAGACCAGAAGGACAAGGAGATATTGGACGATCGCGTAAAGGCTGGTGCGGCCGCTGCTGTCAAGGTCGCCAAGCTCGAAAAAGAGCAAGCGGCTCGCGACGCGGTAAGTGGCGCGAAGATCGCCGCGCTCGAAGCCGAGATCGCCAAGCTGAAGGCGCCGGTGGAAAGTTTCGCCGGCACCATCCAGTCGGCCGTTGCGGCCGGCGTCAGCCCAATCGAGCAGGCGATGCTCGAGCAGGGAAATCGGATCGCCAACCTCGAGCAAGGGGTTGGCAAGCTCAAGGACGCGGTGGTGTTCCTTGACGGGCGGGTGAACAGCAACACCGCCCGGGTCGAGAATCTCGAGAAGCTGAACGCATACGCGTGCGAACAGCTCCTGGCCAAGGCCACTTCCGGAAAGAAGTGGTCGAAGTTGAGCGGACAGTTTTACGAGACCCACGGATGTGGGTCCGATCCGCGTCGCAAACAGTAAAAGATTTTCGTCAGCGCCCCGCGCTGGCATTGAGGTCCCTCCATTTCGGTGGGACCTCTATTTTTTTATAAACTCAACTCCCGGAAAACCCCAAAAGCCCAATCCGCGGAACTCCGACTTCCGAAATTTCCGAAACTCCCGAAACTTTACTACAAAAATGACGATCGTTATTTTTGTAGTAAAGGTTGAAATGACAATAGATCGATTTCATCAAATCTAAACCCCATTAATAATTCGTCGGAAGTCCGACTTCCGAAATATAAAGTCAAAAATTGCATTGTTGGATCTTCTCGACTCGGCTCGAAATTTGCGACTTCTCGACTCGGCTCGAAATTTGCGACTTCTCGACTCGGCTGGCGCCTCGCTCGAAGGATATTATTGTTCGAGCCTGCCTGCCGGTAGGCAGGCATAGTCGAGAACTACAGCACTGCGACTTCTCGACTTGGCTCGAAATCTGCGACTTCTCGACTCGGCTAGCGCCTCGCTCGAAGGATATTATTGTCCGAGCCTGCCTGTTGGAAGGCAGGCATAGTCGAGAACTACAGCACTGCGACTTCTCGACTCGGCTCGAAATTTGCGACTTCTCGACTCGGCTGGCGCCTCGCTCGAAGGATATTAACGACGCCTTCGGCGGATCTGGATCGCAGAGAGGGAAGTAGATGGAATAATAGGCATGTCAAAGCGAGTTTTTGACAAGCATATATCAAAGACACTCTTTGAAATTTTGACAATAAATGCATTTCGAGTGGTAATTATTGAAATTTTGAGTAATCAACAGGAAAATTTATCATTCGCTAATTTTAGCGGTTTTTTGTTTGAAAAGAGGATTGACCTCGATTAAAAAGTGATATATAATAAAAGGGAAGTGGGAAGATGTGGATAAAAGTGTTAAGAAAGTACTCTTTCCGTGGATAACCTTTTTAACAAACCCGCATGTTAATAGGCGAATTTAGACACACAATCGACAACAAGAAACGAGTATCTGTTCCTGCCAAAATGAGGAAAGATTTGGGTGACCATTTTGTAATCACCCGGGGACTGGATTCTTGCTTGTTCGTTTATTCTCAAAATGAATGGGAAAAGCTGGTTGCCAAGCTGTCCGAATTGCCGATGGGGAAGGCGTCAACCAGAAGTTTTGTGAGATTGATGTTGTCCGGAGCTTCCGAGGTAGAACTAGATCAGTTGGGCCGAGTATTAATCCCGGAATATTTGAAAAAATACGCCGGACTGAAAAAGAAAGCGGTGATAGTCGGGGTGCATACCAGAATGGAAGTCTGGAACGAAGAGAAATGGGATGAGTTCAAAGGCAAAGTCGAAAGCAACGCGGATGAGCTGGCAGAAAACTTGGGCGAGCTTGGAGTTTACTAATTAAATTAGATGTCATCTTGGACTTGATCCGGGATCCTAAATTTATCGTTTCCGCTTTCGCGAAAACGATAAAACTGAAATGATTCATATCTCCGTTCTTTTAAAAGAAACAATAGATTTTTTAAATCCAAAACCAGGTGGGAAATTTATCGACGCGACTTTTGGAGCCGGCGGACATAGTAAAAGACTAATCGAGAAAGTTCAGCCGGGAGGAGAAGTTTTAGGCATTGACGCGAATCTTTCCGCTGTTGGAGATTTTAGAATCAAGAATAAAGAATTACGAATTAGAGGCCTGAAACTGGTTCACGGGAATTTTCGCGATATTGGCGAACTGGCCAAACAGAACGGATTTGAACAAGTCGACGGAATATTATTTGACCTTGGGTTGTCCTCCGATATGCTGGACAACGCTCAAAGAGGGTTTTCTTTTCAGAAAAATGGCCCACTAGACATGCGGTTTGACCAGACCCAAAAAATCACCGCGGAATACATTTTAAAAAATTATGAAGATAAGCGGTTAGTAAAGATTTTTAAAGAATACGGCGAAGAAAAATTTTCAAAAAAAATCGCCAAAGCAATAGTTGTCACAAGAAAACAAACGCCACTGACGACAACCGAAGAACTCCTCGATATTATAAAGAGATCGTTGCCAGCGCGGTTCCGCCACAAAGCGGGTGACAGTGCCAGGAGAATTTTTCAAGCGTTACGCATTGAGGTAAATCAAGAACTCGAAAGTTTAGAAAAAGTTCTTCCTCAAACCCTGGATTTACTAAAATCAAAAGGAAGATTGGTGGTAATATCCTTCCATTCTTTGGAAGACCGAATGGTAAAACAGTTTTTTAAAAATCAAGCCAATCCATGCGTTTGTCCGCCGGATTTTCCGGAATGTGTCTGCGGGAAAATTTCAACGCTGAAAATTGTCACTAAAAAACCGGTCATAGTATCAGAAAAAGAGGCGTTGGAGAATTCCAGATCTCTGCCTGCAAAACTAAGAGCAGCGGAAAAAGTATAAAAAATGTCGCGAAGCGACCCAATGATTTTGAGTTTTGCACTTTACATTTTGAATTTTCAAAGATACCGGTTTTCGAATTAGGGGTTTTCCTGCGCCTAATTCGAGATTCGAGATCTTTCTCGATCCGCAGGACCAGCCAATGCTGGTAAGAAACAAAAATATTCTGCGTTTTTAGATAGAACGCAAAGTTGAAAATAAAAACAAACCCTCGCTGTATTTAAAAATCGTGTTCATTCTTCGTATCAAGCAACCCTTCTTTGCAAAAAGCTACGGAGGATTCTCGCAGTTTTAGCCTCCGCGAAAAAATTGCGGAGAAATAGAGCGGAGGAAAACAAAAATTTATTTACTTTACTATGACAATGGGTAAGCACAAATCCGCGTTAAATTATATAATGCGATGTCCTCGTTATTCGAAAAGAACTCCGGTAAAAAGTGTTCGAACGAAGTGGGGATCTTCTTCAGGAAAATTGGTTTTGGGTCAAAAGAGTTTGACTATCACTCTTTTGGCTTTACTTTTTGCAGGCGTCTTTTTTCATTTAATGCTGATAAATTCAAGAGTATCCAAAACTTTCCAAGTTGAAGAATTAAGTCAAAAAATGGTCGAACTGCAAAAGATACAGGCATATTTGGAAAGAGAAGCGGCCGATCTGCAGTCGATCCAAAGTATTCAGGAAAAATTGAATGTTAGTGAATTTATTCCGACCACAGATGTAAGTTATCTTTCGGAGCAAGATTACGCACTTTTGGAAAGCGGAAGCAATAACCCCTAAGATTTTTTCCCCCTTCAAAGGAGGGTTTTTGGGGGGGTGATTGATATTTTTACCCCAACCTTACCTCCCTCTTAAGGGGAGGAAGGAGTCGCTTATGATCAGCCGCACTCGAGACGATTCTTATAATCTAAGAATCTTTTTATTAATGTTAATAAGTTTAATTTTGGTCGGACTCATTGGCGTTCGATTATTTGTCTTGCAGGTGTTTTCCTACGATTATTATTCGTCTTTGGCCCGGAGCCAGCACCAACTTTCCAAAGAGTTGGTGCCAAGACGCGGGGAGGTTTTTATTTCCGATCGGTATTCTCAGCATCCGTATCCGGTTGTGGTGAATATCAATGAGCCGTTGTTGTCTGTAGACCCGCAACAGATAACCAACGCGCTAGAATTGGCGAAATATTTAGCTACCGCTTTGGAAATGGACGTAAAATATGTGTTAGAAAAGATTTCTGACACATCGCGTAAATATGTCGTCGTTGCTAAACAAGTCCCGGAAGATAAAGCTAAAGAAATTTCTGAAATGGGATTTTCGGGGGTTTATTTTGAAGATCAAATTTTTCAAACATACCCGGAAGCAAATCTTGCCTCACAGGTTTTGGGGTTTGTTGCGTTTGACCAAGACAAAAGAAGTGGCCGATACGGTATTGAGCGGTATTTTGATGAGGATTTGGCCGGGATTCCAGGATTTTTACAAACTGAAACCGGACTGCGACTCGGTTTAACGGTTTCTTCTGATGGTGAGGAAAAAGTCGTGCCTGCCCGAGATGGTTTGGATCTGGTGCTAACCATGGATCGGGCGATACAATATAAAGTCGAAGAGGTCTTGAAAAAAACAGTCGACACGCATAGCGCCAAGAGCGGGAGTGTGATTGTCCTGGATCCAAAAACCGGAGCGGTGCTGGCTATGGCTAACTATCCAAGTTTTGATCCGAACCAGTTTAATTTGGAAGAAGACGCCGGTGTTTATAGTAATAAATCTATTCAAGAAGCTTACGAGCCCGGTTCGGTAATGAAACCGATCACCATGGCAAGTAGCCTTGAAGAAGGAGCGGTGACGCCGGATATGACTTTTGACGACCCAGGATTTGTCACTTTGGAAAAATTTACTATACGAAACTCGGAAAATAAAAAATATGGCACGGTAACAATGACGCAAGTTTTGGAGGAGTCTATAAACACCGGCGCGATTTTTGTCGAACAACAGCTGGGACACGATAAATTTGAAAAGTATATGGAAAATTTCGGCTTTGGAGAATCGACCGATATAACGTTGCCGTTTGAAGCCCCTGGAGACATTTCCAATCTTTATCGGGGAGGGGATTTGTATCCGGCCACAATTTCTTATGGGCAAGGAATGACCGCAACTCCGCTACAGTTGGTTTCTGCGTACGCGGTTATTGCCAATGGCGGAAAACTTTATAAACCATATATTGTTGACCGGGTGATTGATGGCGAGGGAAATATCGAAAAAACTGAACCGGAAGTTGTTCGAGAGGTCATCTCACCGCGCACAGCAAGCACCTTGGGGGCAATGATAGTTTCAGTGGTGGAACATGGGCATGGAAAGCGCGCCGGGGTGCCTGGATACTTTATCGCTGGTAAAACCGGAACCGCGCAAGTGGCGTCCAGTGATCGAGTTGGATACGATCCGAACAAGACAATTGGTTCGTTTATTGGGTTTGGCCCGATTGATAACCCGGTATTTACAATGATTGTAAAGATCGATGAGCCACAAGGGGTGCGGTTTGCGGAAAGTACGGCGGCGCCTGCTTTTGCCGAGATTGCGCAGTTTATATTAAACTACTATCAGATACCAGCGAGCAGAGGACCAGCGCAGAATTAATATCTCAAATGAAAAATATTCTACAATTAATCTTAAAATATTTAGCCAAGACTATTTTATGGCGCCATAAACCTGTTGTGGTGGCAGTCACAGGGAGCGTAGGCAAGACCGGGACCAAAGCAGCAATCGCCACGGTTTTGAGGCAGAGCTTTTTTGTTTGGGAAAACAGTGGAAACTATAACAACGAAATCGGAACGCCACTGGCTATTTTGGGATCAGAGAGTCCGGGGAAAAATATTTTTTTATGGATAAAAGTTTTTATCCGATTTTTATATTTATTGGTCACTCCTCGCTACCCGCAAGTATTAGTTTTGGAAATGGCGGCTGACCGCAGAGGTGATATTAAATATCTGACAACCATTGCTCGGCCGCATATTGCGGTGGTAACTCGCATTTCAGAGGCGCACACAGAATTTTTAGGTGATCTAGAATCGGTACAACGGGAAAAGGCTGAATTGGTCAGGGCCTTGCCACATGGCGGTGTAGCCATACTTAACGCGGATGATCATCGTGTGATGGCTATGAAAAATTTATTTTTTGGGAATACCATAAGTTTTGGTTTAAGGGAGGATGCTGTGGTAAGAGCTGTCGACATAAGAACAAGACAAGAAGCTGATTCAAATCTAAAAAATCCAGAACAAGCGATTGGTTTGAATTTTAAAATAAAAAGTCGAGGAACAAGCAGGTCAGTTTTTATTCCCGGCGTAGTCGGACGGGCGAATGTTTATGTGTTACTGTCAGCGTTTGCTGTCGGGTTGAAGTTTGGTTTAAAACCCGACGAAATCGTAAATGCGTTTGTAAATTTTTCTCCACCACCGGGACGATTGCGTCCTTTGGCGGGGATAAAACATACGGTGATTATAGATGATACGTACAATTCTTCTCCGGAGGCGGCGTTTGAATCGTTAAGGGCGTTGACAGAAGTGAAAGGCCGGCGACGGATTGCAGTTTTGGGCGATATGTTGGAGTTGGGAGAATTTACGGAAAGTTCTCACAGAAAACTGGGACGGATGGTGAAAGATTTAAGGTTGGACTTGTTATTCACAGTCGGCGCGCGCGCAAAATTTATCGCTGATGAGGCAAGGAAAAGAAAGTTCGGAAAAACAAAAATTCGAGAATTTAACAGTTCTATTGAAGCGGCGGTTCCTATTCAAAATCGGCTCAAAGA
>PFAJ01000013.1:7641-10948 GCA_002773695.1 Candidatus Doudnabacteria bacterium CG10_big_fil_rev_8_21_14_0_10_41_10
AGATTATAGATGATCCCGAGCGGGCAAGCGAGCTGTTATGTAGACAGAGTCGAGATTGGCTGCGAAAGTTTTGATTAGCTCATTTTATCAAATTTATTATTTCCGGCAGAATACTCAAGCTTTTAAAAGCGGGAGGTTGATAAGGCCTAATAGTTATATCAGAGTAGTAACTGTTCCGGTTTTTGGACGTCTTAAATAATGAGGGGCAGGATTTTTAGTTTGTTATCAGCGGTATATTTATGCGATCGTTAACCAGAGAAACGATAAAAATATATTGGCAACACGGCAAGAAATACAAACTTGCGCTTTTTTTAATGGCCATTGGGACTGTCGGGGTTTCTGGTTTCGAGGTCGTTATTCCTTTTTGGTATAAAAAATTGTTCGATACGATCGCTTTAAATGATTTCGCTCTTGCTCCGGAGCTTTTAAAAATTATAACGGCGGTATGGTTTTTATGGATGGGGGTATGGCTGTCACGTCGGATAAGGGATTTTGTCACCGCCTATTTCGAAGCAAGAATGATATCAAACTTACTAAACACCTGTTTTGATTATTTGCACGGGCATTCTTACAGTTTTTTTTCCAACAATTTTGTCGGGTCTTTAGTTCGAAAAGTAAACCGCTTTGCCCGTTCGTTTGAAGAAATAACAGATCAGACGCTAATCCATCTCGGCAACACTGGGATTCATGTTGTTTTGGTAATAATAATTTTATTTACTCGTCATTGGATTTTGGGCGCTGGAGTTTTGATTTGGGCGATTGTGTATATTTTCTTCGGATACAAATACACAATGTTTAAAATTCGTTACGATCGGGAAAAAGCGGCGCAAGACTCGGTGGTCACAGGGGTAATGGCAGACACCGTAACCAATCAGATGAATCTAAAAATGTTTGGGGCGCGAGACCGAGAGTTTGAAAATTTTAAAAAAACCACAGATGATTTGTATTACAAACAAAAAAAGGCATGGTACCTGGGAAGTTTCGCCGAGGCGATTCAGGGTTTTTTGATGGTCGCTTTGGAGTTTATGGTTTTGTATATTGCCATAAAATTTTGGCAAAGAGGATTGTTTACCATTGGTGATTTTGCTTTATTACAATCGTTTGTTATTGGACTGTTTTCCCGTTTGTGGAATATTGGCAACTCGATCCGGAGAGTGTTTGAGCGGTTTGCCGATGCTGATGAGATGACAGAAATTTTAATAACTCCTCATGGTGTGAAGGATTTACCAAGGACAAAAAATTTATTGGTGACGAATGCTAGGATAAATTTTAAAGATGTCAGTTTTGGCTATCACGACGAACTCATGGTGTTTGATAAATTTAATCTGGAAATAAAACCAGGCGAGCGGACCGCGCTGATCGGCACTTCGGGTGGCGGTAAAAGCACGATTGTAAAATTGCTGTTGCGCTTCCATGATATTAATAGCGGTCAAATATTGATTGATGGTCAAAATATCGCAAACTTTAACCAAAATAGTTTGCGTAGGTCTATCGCCATGGTGCCACAGGACCCAATACTGTTTCATCGGTCGTTGATGGAGAATATCCGGTACGCACGGCCTGAAGCGACCAAAGAAGAGGTAATTCGCGCGGCAAAACTCGCCCACGCGCATAAATTTATAATCAAGTTCCCACAAGGTTACGAAACTTTTGTCGGTGAGCGGGGAATAAAACTTTCCGGCGGGGAAAGACAGCGTGTGGCTATTGCCCGGGCGATTATTAAAAACGCGCCAATTTTAATTTTGGACGAGGCGACATCTTCACTGGATTCCGAGTCAGAGAAATTTATTCAAGACGCAATGAAGAAACTGATGAATAATCGTACAACAATAGTCATTGCTCATAGACTTTCAACCATTATGCAGATGGATCGGATTGTAGTTATTGAAGATGGAAAAGTTAAAGAGCAAGGTAAGCATAAAGAATTGCTAAAAGCACACAAAGGAACATATCAACGGTTGTGGGAGATCCAGGCCGGCGGGTTTGCGTGATCCATAAGTAAATGTTGGGTTGTATCTTCCGTTTTATTTTCATTATTTTTTTATATCCTTGACTGAAGAAAACCATAACAATTGACGGTCGTCAATTGTTATTGTACGATAAAGTTAGTCAAATCTTATGATTAGAAAAAAAGAATCGAATGTAAACAAAATATTAAATTTTTTGGAGGAAGGTTTTGAGTATTTGCCAGCACCTTTTGAAACTCCGTACAGTTATATTAGAAGGATTAACAGAATGCCGTACAAGAACTATTACAATACAGTCCGTCAGATGAAAAAGCGTTCGGTTGTTAAAGTTTTTGAGAAAAATGGGAAAAAGTTTATCAAGCTGACGAAAAAAGGACAGTTGGAAGCCCTTTTGTACCGGATGCACATGAATAAACAAGAAAAGTGGGATGGTAAATGGCGTGTGGTAGTTTTTGATATCCCAGAGCGATCGTGAGCGCAAAGAAGTCTGTTAAGGAGCTTGTTGAAAAGAGAAGGTTTTGTAAAATTTCAAAACAGCGTCTTTATAAGCCCGAATAAGTTAAATCGGGATGCGATTGAGTACCTTAAGGAGACTAAATTGATAGGATTTATTCGTATTTTGAGGATTGATGAAATAGATGACGACCGAGAACTTAGAAAAGTATTTAATATAAAATAGAAGCATTCATTTTACAATAACAATTGACGACCGTCAATTGTTATTGTAAAGGTGTTATTGTAGAGGGGATTTTATTGACATACCGTTATATTTTTTTCTTGAATTATTTTTTGGAATTAGTTAGAATAGTTGGGATCTATATGGCCCTATCGTCTAGCCCGGTCTAGGACACCAGGTTCTCATCCTGGTAACACGGGTTCAAATCCCGTTAGGGCTACCAAAATCGCAATCAGGTTTTCTGGTTGTTTTTGTTTGATTTATTTAAAATATTTATTATATATAGGACTTACGCACTTGATGAGCGTCTTTCAGCGCTTCCGGCACAATATTTAACAAAAGAATCCGATTTAATCATCACAACCAGCCCAGAAACAAGCTGAAAGCCGGAAGGCACCCATCGAAACACATGAAGCGCGTAGGTCCTATATATAATAAATTTGTTAGAAGTAATGATAAATTTATGTCACAACTAACAAAAACATATACCGACAAAAATGAAACCGGATGTTGTCCAGTACCAAATGTTTCGGAATGGGATGGTGCTGAAGTTGTCTGGGAGAATAAAAGAAGGATCTTGTCTAGAATAGCGTAGTCGTTCTATGCTGGTTCTATGACCAAGCGGTTGATTAAAAACAGTAAATTATCAAATAGGCAATTAGGC
>PFAJ01000014.1 GCA_002773695.1 Candidatus Doudnabacteria bacterium CG10_big_fil_rev_8_21_14_0_10_41_10
GCACTTGCCGCCTCGGCCGGGCAAAGCCCGGCCTTGGGGCGGCAACGCCGCAAGGGTTTGGCCAATTTCTTCGTTAAAACCTGCGGTTTGGCCTCGTCTTAGTTCTACTACGCCTTCGGCACAAATCCTCGGTTTTGCCTCGAACTTGGCCAAATGCGTAAGTCCTGAAAGTAACAGTTTTGTATTTAGCTGAACGGCTCAGCAAGCCATTAGAAAAAATTTATGAAAAAAAATTTTGTAAAATTTATTATTGAAGAAAATAATATAAATTATTTTGGTTGGAGCTTGGTTACCGACGGATTTTTTATGCCGCTAGTTAAAAAATATTTAGGGAAGAGTCTTGACTTCCAGCTGTATAAAATAGAAAAAGACCACGGCCAATGGGGGCCGGACTATGACAAATGGTTAGATTTGGGAAAACATACTCTTGTTTTACTGGGGAACAAAAAAATTGATTTAAAAAAGATTTTACAACACCATACAAATCTCAAGCGACAAATAATCAAGACAATCGACGAACTTGAGAAAGCGGGGTATAAAAATATCACACTGGACGAATATTTTAAATATTTTGAAAAGTTATCCCGATTGATGCTGGAAATGAACGCTGTTGGCTTTATTCCCGTGATTTCAGACTTTGAGCATTTTTATTTATCCAATAAACTGAATTCCATTCTAACCCAAAAAAACCTGAAAATGGATGAAATATCAAAAATAGTCAGTGTCTTGATAAGCAACACAAAAGAGACGGAATTTTGGAAAGAACATTTAAAGCTTTTGAAAATTTGCGTAAAGTATAAAAATTATAAAAAAATAATACAAAGCTCAGAGTTTCAGACGCACGCCCTGGAATATTGTTGGTTGCATTATAATTACCAAGGGCCGATTTCAAAGAAAGAAGATTTTGAAAAAAAAGTTAAAGAAATACTGAAAAATAAGTTAACCTCCGCACGGCAACTTCGAGCTCATAAAAATTACCTCCAAGCGTTGAAAAAGGAGCAGCGAAGAATTGAAAAAAAGCTAGCGCTAACCACACTTGAACATTATTTATTCGAGGCTGCCAGAGTGTTTTTATATTTGAAATCCAGCCGAATAGAAGTCAGACACAGAACGCAGTTTATATTCGATAATATCTTTCGGGAAATCGGCATGAGAAACAACATCCCTGTTTCTGTATTTCGATATTCAGCACGCGATGAGATCTTAAGTTGCTTATCCGGTAAAAAGATAAATTTAAAAAAAATTCAAACCCGGAAGCGATTGCTTCTAAGGATAATAGAAGGCAGAAAAGGTCGGTTTGTAGAACCTACTAATATAAAGAAAGTTTTAAAAAAAACATTGTTTCAAGAGAAGCTGAAAAAAACTGATATAATGGAAGGACAGATTGCTTTTAAAGGGGTAGTTTCGGGAAAAGTTAAAATCGTCAATAAAATAGCGGATATAAAAAAAGTCAAAGTGGGCGACATTTTAGTTTCGATCGCGACTTCGCCGGATGTTTTACCGGCAATGATCAAAGCATCCGCGTTTGTGACAGATTCCGGCGGCATTACTTCTCACGCCGCTATTATAGCGCGTGAATTGAAAAAGCCGTGCGTTATTGGCACCAAGTTAGCCACGAAAGTGTTGCAGGACGGTGATTTAGTGGAGGTAGATGCGCAGCGAGGAATAGTGAGGAAGATAAAATAACCGATAATATTCGAAAGTCCGACTTCCGACGATTTAGAATAACCTATCAAGTTCCAATATATCCACGTATCGATACGTGGAGAAACATCGGGATTATTGATATTCCGTTACACTGGTGTAACGGAGTTAGACAATAAGTATTTTTTCAACTCTGTTTTAGAAATAATTATATGACAAAAATTTGGAGAAAAAATTTTGAAGTGCCGAAAACGGATCTCAATTTACCATTTGAGTCTTCTTTAGGATGTGTTAAGTATGAGAAAAAATTTTTAGGGAAAGCATATTTAAAAGAATGGGTTTGGGTTATCGAAAACGGGAACACCACTGGCTGTTATATTCCGATTGAGCAACTAAGGACGGCTATCAACGAAACTGTCAAAAAAGTTACAGGTAACCCATCGTACATTGACCGTGTCCACAAGAAGACTACAAAATTTAACCATCGGTATTTTGAATATGCTGAAAAAATATACCGCATTGACTTGTCATTAAAAACAAATAAGGAATTAATTCGTTACCATACGAAACTCTGGAAGTTAATGATGGATTCTCACTTAACTTCGTTGTTTACAACTTGGTTTATCGATTCTAATGGGGAGGATTATTCGAAATATTTACAGAATATGGTTCAGGAAAAAATTGCTAAAACCGGATCAAAAATTAGTATGGCTCCCGCTTTTAGTATTTTAACGTCTCCGAAACACGTATCTTTGGGGATGAAAGAAGAACAAGAGTCTTTGAAAATTGTTGACATAATTAAAAAAAATTCTAAGTTAAAAAAATGGTTTTTGTCTTCACCTGTGTCCATGCTAGTGAAAAAATTTGAGAAATTATCATCAAGTGAGCGTAGAATTCTATATAATCATTACCAAAAATGGCACTGGTTCCCTTATACATATATTGGACCAGCGTATACTTTGGACTATTATTTACAGGTTTGGAGCGGTCTTATTAGGCAAAAAATAAACCCTGAAAAAGAACTAAAGCGGCTAAAAGAACAAAATCTCAATGCGCAAAAAAAGCGGGCACTAATAATAAAGGAATTGCGAATCAATCGACATGAAAAACATTTGTTTGATATCGCGGCAGATATTGTATGGATTAAAGGATACCGTAAAGATTGTTTTTTTCATGGTTTTTTTGTGATGGATTTAATTTTGAAAGAAATTGGAAGGCGGACGGGAATGACATTGATGCAAACCAAATTTTTAATCCCGGAAGAACTACCTTTGGTTTTAAACGGACAAGATTTTACACATGAAGCGAACGAGCGTTATAAATTTTGTGTTGTAAATATGAACGGTGAAAAAGTTCAAGTCCTGCACGGAGATAAAGCGCGAAAGGTTTTGAGAAAAATACAAATCGAAAAGGTGAAAAAGGTTAAATTTGGAAAATTGGAGGGGACCTGCGCTTGCCCCGGAAAAGCAAAAGGGACCGCAAGGATAGTAAATACCACAGAAGATATGAGCAAAATGAAAAAAGGTAATATTATGGTGTCGATTAATACTTATCCCGCTCTGGTTCCGGCAATGAAAAAAGCAGCAGCGATAGTAACCCAAGATGGAGGAATAACTTGCCACGCCGCAATAGTCAGCCGCGAGCTGCAGACGCCTTGTGTGGTTGGGTGTAAAATTGCAACCGCCGTTTTAAAAGATGGTGATATGGTTGAGGTTGACGCTGACAGAGGAGTAGTAAAAATACTCTGATACCCTAGTGTATCAGAGTATCGTATAAGAGTAGAAGGTAGAGCAATATGGCTAAACAAGTAATTATGAAAATTATGAGGCCGCTTACTCAAGCAGGATTTGATTTAACCCACTCTAAATCGCGGGCTTGGGGGTTGGCGATGAAAAATGCGAGCGGGGATTTAAAAAAAATCGCTTGCTACATAACAAAAAAAGCAATGACCAAAGGGGGGTTGAGGAGGTGATTAATCGGTTCATTCTAAAAAAATCTCATGAAAAATAATCTGCCAGCCAAGCTTTTTATAATCGATCTTTACGGCGTTATCTGCGTTGGGAGTTACCGAGACATTTGTCGCGATATCGTCAAAAAATACCATTTGCCTTTTAAAAAAGTTTACGACGTGGTGTATCATAAATATTTCAATGCCTCCGCCTTGGGCAAGATTTCCGAGGCCGATTCTTTTCGGCTGGCCGTAGAAAATTTGGGTATCTCCGAAGACTGGCGCAAATTGCGCAAGACGCATTACAAATACATCACCGTTACGAACCATGCTAATCTCAAGTATGCGCTGGATCTCAAAAAAAGAGGGTATGAGGTTTTATTGCTTTCTAAAAATACTCCGCCGCAATTTGAGCATACGGTAAAAAAACTGAAATTGCGACGGAAATTCCGCAACGTTATAAATACCCATTCTTTGGGCTTACCGAAAGCGTCGCCAAAAACCATTCGGCTTATGCTCAAAAAATTCAAGGCTAAGCCCGGAGAAACCATCATGATAGATGACCAGGATTTTAATTTAGTGGAGGCGAAAAAACAGGGCGTGCATATGATACTGTATCGTAATCCAAAGCAATTGAAAAAAGAAACCGAGAGGCTGTTTTAGAGATGTTTTTAACCTCACCCTAGCTCTCTCCGAAGTGGGAGAAAGGGAAAAGAAAAACCCGGCGCAGATGCGCCGGCAGGCAGAGAATTTTTTGAGACGATAGCCTATGCTGATATTTGCTTAATTATATCTTTTGATTTAGAAAAGAATTCGCAGTCTGCAATATAAGATCGGGGGATGATCCCGGATTTTATGAGTTGAAGCAGGGGTTTTCGCCAAAATTCATTGATGAATAGTTTAGGTTTGGCAAAACCGTACAGTGAATGGTTTTTGACGGCTACCAGGGCGTTTACCAGTTCGTGAAAAGTTCCCAAACTTCCGCCATAAATTACGACCACAGGGGCGCACCAGGTGAGAATAGCGAGGCGGGTGAGGGGGTGAATCACCAGACGGGTGCCGTAGGAGTGCGCTTTATTTTTTTTGACCTGTTCGGCAAAATTCACTCCCAGGCAAGCTTTGCCTGCCGCCTCGCCGGTTGCTTGCATAATGCCGGTATTGCGGCCGCCATTCAGAACGACCCCGCCTCTGTCCACGATGGCGCGGGAGAGCCGAAAAGCATCTTTGTAAGCGGGGGAGCCATTAGGTTCATCGCCGGCGCCATTGAAGGCTACGACAAGGCCTGAGCTTAAAAACTCTAACATTCCAGAGGTTTTCGACCCGCGTATTTTTACCCATCCGCGCCTATTTTTTACGCGTACAGCTTTATCGCAAGTACCCGGGACGAATATTTTTTGAGCAGGATATGCTTTCTCAAACTCCGCTTTTGCTGTCATGTTTGGATTTTAGATATTTTTGAAAGAATGCCCATTTGTTTTTGTCTAGGTTCTAATGTTCGGCGTCCTCGGCGTACCAGCGAAGTAATTTCATGCCGTCGGCCGTGACGATGTTGTTTTTTACGCAGTACGGCTCCCAGTCGAATATATCGGAAAAACACTGGAATTTTACGTGTGACGGCTTGACCCAAGCCATGCATTCGCGCCCGGATTTTCCGGTGACGGTGCGGGCCACGGGTATAATGACCTAGTCAATTTTTAAGCCCGCCTGGCGGATATTTTTGATAAATTTAGTTTTGGCCGCGCCGTGGCCGAGCGCATCGTCTACTAATACCGCGCGCATGCCGCGTTGCCAGTTGCCCTCGAGCGCCAAACCCATACCGCCATCTTTTGGTTCTTTGCGCACATAGCCCCAAGGGATGCCGGATTCAAGGCCTATGGCCGCGGCTAGCCCGATGCCGGCTGTGGCGCCGCCCACAATGTAATCGCACTTTATCTTTTTATCGCGCATGAATTTGAGCATGATGCGGGCGATTTTTCGCAAGGCTTTTGGGTCGGAAAATACCCGGCGCATGTCCGGGTAAATAGGCGCGACGCGGTGAGAGGTGGTGGTTTTTGGGCCGACAGCAAAAAAATTCTGAGTGTCGCAGAAGACCTTTACGATTTCGGCGGATTTAAGCATTGAATTATGAAAAATTATAGTTATATGACATAAATTACCCGGCCGGACAATTTAGGTATTATTTATGGCTCTATCTAATTTTGTAGAATGTGACCGCATTTTCAGGATAGTCAGGGGAGGCAATTAAATCCTGAATTTTGATTTCGGCGTACGCGGCTTTTTCTCCCGCGCGTTTTGAATGGGAGGAAACGCAGTTTTCCACGCGGAGTGCCGGTCCGCCGCTTTTCGGGATTTCCTGAGCGAAATTGTTATGATTGTGTCCCACGATAACCACCAGCGGTTTTTCACCCGGGCTAATGCTTTCCAAGGCCTGTCCCATATCTTCGGGTGTATAAGATTTAAAGCCGAATTTTTCAATTGAACCTGGTTTTTCATCTTTACCAGGATCGATGAATTTATTCCAAGCCGTACGGTCTTTGGCTCGCGGGTTGTAAACAATATCGGAAAGCCGGTCGGTAAGAAAGCCAGTGTGCGTAGCCAGCACTCGGGCGTTTGAATTTTCGTAAATAGATAAGCCAGTCTGATCGTTTAAAATTTGGTTATTAAGGCGCCAATAATCAAAAAGATTTCTTACGTTGGCTGCGCTTACCGATTCCAGGCTTTTTTGGAACCCATGCTTTTCGTGCGGACGCACCGGCTCGGAAGCGCGGTTCAACTCGCGTATGGCGCGGTCAATGACCGGTGACTCCTGGCCCTTGTTCAACTGAAGCAGCATGGTTTTGACGTAAGGCAAATTCATTTCTTCGGTATTCATGGGCGCGCTTCCAAAAAGGCGGGCGAGCCGAAAAAATTCAGCGCCGTAGGCGATATTTTGCAGTCTTTGGGCTTCAGCGGCATCGGCAGCGTTTTCTTCGGCAATGATCTCTTTGGCCCGGGTATCCAAGAAAGTGTGAGTATCCGGATGGAAACGTTGGGCGATCTCTTGCGGCAAACCCATGAACAAGGAAAGCGAACGCCTATCGCCGTTGCCGAATTCGGTAGTGACTTCGTTGGGATATTTGGTTTGGATGCTGGCGAGCGCTTCCATGACAGGCACCACGCCGGGAGTGTCGCCAGAGCAGACATCACCGCTGTAATTGAAGTAAACATTTTCGCCGTTCTCTTTTCTTTTGATGAAATCGGCAATGGCGATTTTAAGGTCATCAAAATTTCCGTGGGCGTCGGAAGCGTTGAGAATGACCGCATCGTCTTCTATGAGCGTGTGAGTCACCGCGCCTTCGGTGATTTTTTTGGGGCTTTCCGGATGGGTAATTTCGTTGATGTTACCAGCTTCCGAAATTGCGCCTTCCGCTTTTTTCTTTTTGCGCTCCATAGCAGAAAGGCGCTCTCGCAAAAGCGCCGTGGATTGTTCCAAGGTGCGCTGGCCAGCTAATTCCAAAGTATCGCGCAAAATACGTTCGGTTCTTTCGGCTTTGGGCAGTTCGGTTTCCGAAGTGCCGGGAAAAGAGGGATTTAAGGTTTCGGGTCGAATACGGGGCATAGAATAATTGAAAAAAATTAAAAAGGATTGAGTAAAATTGACAAAATTTCTTAAGCGAATTATAGCAAGATTTAGCAAAAATAAGAAGCGTTGATATGGACTGAATTCAGGTCAGAGTGCACCAGTCTAGGGTAAAATACCCCTAAGATCATAACTCTAACCAAAATGCAAATTATTACGTTTTATGAGCG
>PFAJ01000004.1 GCA_002773695.1 Candidatus Doudnabacteria bacterium CG10_big_fil_rev_8_21_14_0_10_41_10
TGCATTTCAGCTTGCCCACTCCCGGACATCTCATCGTGTGCGAATTTGGCAAGTTGCCTGAGGAAGTCACACGTCAGATGGGGAGGATCGTTCGTTCGTATACCTGGGCTCCTCAGGATGAGGAATGGTATGCAGATCACGCCCATGCGAACGGTATGGAGATCCTCATCTGCACCCATGGATCCATTGACTTCGTGCTTCACGACGGTAAGAACGAAGAAAAGTTCGTCGTCAATCGGGGAGAGGCCGTATTCATCCCTCCCATGCTTTGGCACAAAGTCAGAGCACACGAGGGGGGAAGTATGCTTCTCGTCCTCGCAAACGAGCCGTACGATCGCGAGACGTACGTTGAGTCCTGGGAACGCTTTCTTGAGCTGAAGAATAGCTCAGAAGGGTAGTACCCTCATTTTCTGTTCTTTTCCGCCGCGATGAATCATCCCAGTTTCACCCCGATGATTCATCATACACCAAAGTACCTGCCAATAAAGGCAGGTTTTTTGGTACAAAAATATGTGTTACTATATGCGCATATGGAAACACGAAAATCACCAGAACAATCAGCACGAGATACCAACCAAACTTCCCCCAAAGAACAACTCTTTGGCATTATTGAATCCGGAAAATTCCAAGATAACGTTGCACAATTAGAAGAAGCCATTCAGGCAAAAGAATTAGATACCATTGCAACACATCTTCGCGGCCAGCAACTCGAACAAATGATTATCCAAAAAGGACCAGAAGGAAAATTCCTTCGCATTGTGATGGATGCTGTTGATGCTGTTGCCAAAGAACAAACAGGAAAACAACTAGTGGAAATAACAGATCCAAAAGATATTCAGCAAATACTCAATGCGGGAAAATCAGGACTCTCACCATTTGCCTTGGCAGAATATTGCGCTGCAAGCTATCACACAAAACAAGATACCTCAGTATTTCAAATAGGAAGGATTCTTACTGAATTTCAACAGGAACAACCACTCATGGCAGCACATGCACTCAATTGTATTGCTTCATCATATGATCGCCAAGGTATGCCCCTCGCTGCTCAGCAGCACAACAGAGATGCACTCACACTTCTCAATACCATTCCACAAGGCAGACAAGATCAAAATACTGAATGGGCAAAGATGAAAATTCGTCACGGACTATTACATCAGCGATCAGAACAAAAACCACACCAAGACATGATTGATCAATATCTGGAACTCGCTGAACAAAGAAAAGTTCTCGGCGATACTGCACACGTTGGAAGAACATACCTCGACGCAGGGAGACTCGCAAGCACTCTCGGAGAAACAAATCAAGCAATCGCATATCTCTCAACTGCTATTGAAGAATTGGAAAACACCGGATACACCAACGCACTTATACAAGCATATGAGGCCTTTGCAAAGCTCAGACAACAAAATGGTGAAGATAGGAGAGCCAAACAATTATTTTGGAAAGGAGTGGGAGTGGGTGAGCGCATGAAACACCTGTTGCAAGAAGACCTAGAGCGAATGCAAAAAGAAAAAGAACACGCACTCAAGATTCCTGCCACATGCCTTGTTGAATTAGTCGAAGATACCTTTTTGGTAGAAAACATAACACAAGATACAGACTTCCCACAATTTATGGGGATTGTGGTGGATCAAGAAAAAACAAAAAATGCTGAAGGCACAATAAGAAAAAAACTCGAAAACATAATCAACACAATCCTTCACGCAAGAAATCAAGATGTTGCGACAGAGCATCCGATTTCAGTATCTGCTCGCTCCGCGCAAGTATTTATACGAGAAAAAGGGCCAGAAAAAACATACTTTTCCTACAAAGCCAGCTTTCGTAATCCACAAGAAGGCATAGAGGCAATAGTGCGTGGAGGGCTTGACAAAACCCCAAAAGATGGGTATGCTGTCTTATCTTGGCAAGACCTCCTTACCTATAGAGATCATTTTGATGAACGGACACAAATTCTCATAGATAAGGAACAAGAACGACGAACAAGCAATTCATAACCTCGTTACAAACAAACAACGCCTCTTGCTAACGATCTTAGTAAGGGGCGTTGTGCATAGTATCTGTGTTTGGGTGTTTACCCGGACGGGATAGCAGATAGTATGCCAATGGCCGCCACAACGTGTCTAACCTCCATGGGGGAGAGAAGACGGAATAGCGATGTGGCAATTCCAACAATCTCATTTGCAGTAAATAGGCTGCAACGGAGAACAAAGATGTCAAGCAAAAAGTTCGAAGACATCCAGGCTTTCTTGGCCTGGATGAACCTCTCCAATGGCGAAACCCTCACGTTCCCCCTGGCGACCGCCAAGGGCTGGAGCGTGGTCGTCGGCGGCGAGAACGGGGCGAAGATCGTGTCGGGCTTCTATGAAGTCCGGTCGCTTCCTCCTTACGGTGCGCCCAAGATCTTCGGCATTCGCTATCCCTTCGGGGAAAGCGAGTGCTCCGGCGTCATCGAGTTCGGGTTCGTCGACGGCAAGGCGGCGGTCACCAACCGCCGTCGTGTCACCGAGCACGACAGCCTCGCCGAAAACCAGAGCCTTCTCATCGTCATTCAGGCTCAACCCGATAGGGTTGACGAGCCTGTGGCCGTGGTCATCAACAACAACGATGAGGGCCATCTCAAGGCCATGACGAGCGAGGCCTGGCTCGAGCTCTTCGACGGCGTCCGTGACGCCCTCGAGTTGCTCGCCGTCCGCGAGCTCAAGAAGGCGTTCGCCACCGCCGCCTGATCATCCCCATCGTTCCTTTCTTCACTCGAGCCGCTACGTTTCCACCTTTGGAAACGTAGCGGCTCGAGTACAAACAAAAATAGCCGAATACCTCGGCTATTTTTGTTTATAGTATTTTTTGTTATGCTAAAGCTATCTTTTTTATTACATAGCATATATGAACTATTCACCCGAAAGTAGACAACCAACACAAGAAACCGAAGCTGACTACGATTTTGACCTTGCCGTAGAAAAAATAGACGGCTTGATGTCATCATCAGGAGATAATGCCAAAGCAATGGGATTAATCGCCGAAGTATACAACCATGCCCCAGATGAAATTCTAAAAACACCAGCAAGAGAAGTGTATCGAAATCTAAAAGCCATGGGTAATTCCACTTCAAGGGGAGAAAAACAACAATATTTTGAAGAAGCGCAGGCCAATGTGGCCATGTTAAGAAATGCCGTAAAAGAACAACAAGCCAGAAATGAAGATTCACGATATAAAAACGCGGCATAACAAAAAACTATAACGGAGGGTTCCCTTCCGTTTTTTATTTGATTTTTTGCCTCTATTTAGCTACCATATCTCTATTATGAATAAACAAATCCCCCTTAAACATGTCCCAAAACCATGGGGACACGAAATTTGGTTTGGCATCCAAGACGAATACGTTGGCAAAATTTTGCATATCAAAAAAGGGCATAGATACTCCCTCCAATACCACGAACAAAAAAAAGAAACACAATACCTCCTTTCTGGAAAAGTAAAATTTTATCTTGGTCCATCAGAAGAGGCACTCGAAGAAATAATTCTCCTTCCCGGAGACAAACTCGATGTATACCCCGGAGACATTCATCGCGCTGAAGGCATGGAAGATAGCCAAATTCTTGAAGTATCTACAAACCATCTCAACGACGTCGTCAAACTCGCCGATGACTATGGTCGCGGCGGCAAAGGCAATAATCTTGACCTCGACAAAAAACTCGCCGACAAACTCGAACAACACGGTCACGGCCTCAATGGGTTAGCATAAACCCTATTGGCTCTGAACTAAGAACTATAATTGTATGGACGTATCAGTCATCACCGTCACCTGGAACTCAAGACAACTCATTGGAGAACAAATCATTTCCGTCATGAAAGGCTGTCGGCATATTTCCTGTGAGCAAATTGTTGTTGACAACAAATCACAGGACGACACTGTAGCGTTTGTTCAAAAAAACTTTCCTCACGTAAAAATGTTGCCAAATCATACCAATGCCGGATTTGCCGCAGCAAACAATAGGGGATTGAGACTCGCACATGGAGATTTTTATGTATTTTTAAATCCAGACATGCGGGTAGAACCAGGCAGTATAGACACCATTGTTGATTGGATGAAACAGCACAAAGACGTTGGTATTGTCTCCCCAAAACTCGTCGACGAAAAAGGAAATCTCAACGAAGATGCAAAACCACGCCGTTTTCCAAAAGTATGGGAACAAGTTGCACTTGTGTTAAAACTTCCACATCTCTTTCCATCAATCATGGACAGCTACCTCATGAAAGATTTTGACGCAGACAAAGAGCAAGAAGTCGACTCCGTACGTGGATCATTCATGCTCATGAGAAAAGAGCTTGTAGATAAACTCGGTTGGGCATTCGATCCACGCTACTTCATTTGGTTTGAAGATGTAGATATTTGCCGCGAAGCAAAAAAACATGGCTACAAAGTAGTGCACACCCCCATCATCACCGCGGTCGATTACGTTGGTCAAAGTTTCAAACAACGCACCAGCCTTTGGAAACAACAAAACTTCACTCGCAGTATGCTCACGTATTTTCAAAAATGGGAACCGTGGTACAAGTGGATGTGGATTGCAATGGTAAGACCAGTAGGAATTGGTATGGTAAGAATAAGAAATCTTTTAAATAAAACATACGGGAAATAGATAATTTATGTTTTCTTAACAAAAAAATAAGTATGAATTCAAACGTACAATATAGCGAAAAAAATAATGTTGCCCCTTGGATAAATTTTTTTGCTTCACAAAAATTACTCATGTTAGCAACGTCAGACGGACAAGAAGTTTGGCTATCAAACGTTTTTTATGCGTTTTATACAGATCAATGGGATATTTATTTTATTTCAGCAAAAGAAGCAAAACACAGCCAGCACATTCTTGTAAACCCACAAGTATCATTTAGCATCGCATGGTATGATTCCAGTGATTACACAAACAGAAAAGGAATCCAAGCCAAAGGACTCTGTTATATTACCCATGATCCTGACGAAATAGAAAAAGGGGTAAGATCTCACAATGAACGATTTCCTGATTTCAAAAAAAGAATAACGCCAGAGTGGATTATGCAAAGTGATAATACTTCATGTCTCTGGGTTATCAAATCAACATATATCAAATATTGGGATGACGAACTCTTTGGTCAAGATGGCATACAAGAGTTTTATTATAAACAGTAATACGGGGGTGCTTTCAACTAACGGCGTTGACCTATGAACCATAAATCAATATTAGCAGTTCATCTCGTTACCTGGAATGGAGAAAAATACATCCCATATCTTTTTGATTCCCTAAAAAAACAAACCTACAAAAATTGGAAACTTATCGTCCTCGACAACGGGTCAACAGACAACACTGTTGCGAACATCAAAAAAGAAATTAAAGAGTTTCCTGTTTCTGTTGAACTTATAGAAAATACCGAAAATCTTGGATTTGCTGGTGGGCACAATCATCTCTACAAAAAAACAACCGCAGACTATTTTTTACTCCTCAATCAAGACATGTCACTCACTCCAGAATGTTTTGCCAATATGACGGCATTCTTGGATACGCACAAAGATGCCGCCGCGATAAGCCCACGGCTTATGCGTTGGGATTTTTCTCAAGTGAAAGACAAAACAATACATAAAAGTTTTACGGATGATATAGATTCGCTTGGACTCAAAGTATTCAAAAGTAGGCGTGTCATAGAAAAATATGCTGGCGAACGGTGGTCAGTACTCAAACCAAAAATGAACATGTCATTCCGTGCTGAACGCTGGAAAGGGGAGACGGCACTAGAAGTATTTGGTGTATCAGGCGCTTTTCCACTATTACGAAAATCTGCTGTAGATGCCGTTGCTTTTTCAGATAATACTTTCCTCGATGAATCATACCACTCATACAAAGAAGATGTAGACCTTGCCTTCCGATTACGCTCTGCCAGATACAAAGCATATACCCTGCTAGACACCGTTGCCTATCATGATCGGTCAGCAGAAGGAAGAAAAGAAACAGGAGATATCTCAGCTGCCAAAAACAAGAAAAAACAATCAAGCTGGGTTAAGTACCATAGCTACAAAAACCATATTAGAACATTGTATAAAAACGAATATTGGCAAAACGTGCTGCTTGATTTTTTTGCCATAACATGGTATGAAGCAAAGAAGTTCTTCTGGTTTTTGCTATTTGACAGAGCTGTCCTCAAGGGAATTGGAGAAATCTGGCATACACGAAAAGATCTCCGACATAAAACAAAAGAAATAACAAAAAAAAGACGTATAACATGGACAGAAATAAGACACTGGTGGATATAACTATATGAAAGACATAAACATCGTTGTAGTAAACTACAAGATGCTCCAACACATAAAGACCTGTTTCGCCACACTTTTTGATGACATCAACGAGAGTGGTCTTAAAGTACAAGTAACCGTGGTAGATAATTCAGAAAATGCGGATGGTATAAAAGAATATCTCCAAGAGTCATTTCCACAAGTGCAATATATCGATGCCGGTGGAAACATCGGATTTGGGAAAGCACAAAATAAAGGGCTCAAAGCAACAGAAGCAACATATTATTTTGCCCTCAATCCAGATACAACCTTTCATGCCGGAGCAGACACCCTGAAAAAATTGTTCAATTACATGGAACAACACCCAAAGGTTGGTTTAGTGGTGGTAGGGGACGGATCAAATTCAGAAAGTTTGCAGCGGATAGCTTACAAATTACAGCTTCAAAATAATATTATTTTTGAAAGTTGGAGTGATGATTTGGTTTCTTATTATAAAACTGCTGATTTGTTTTTAAATACTTCAAATTTTGAAGGATACGGAATGACGCTTATTGAGGCGGCCGCTTCTGGTTGTCCTGTTTTAACCACCGATGTTGGTTTGGTGGGGGATGTCTTAAAAGAAGGGAGTGTCGAAATTTGTAAAGTAGGAAACAAAAAATGTTTTATTAAAAAGTTAGAAGAAATTTTAAATAACAAAGCAAAGCTGAAAACAATGACCCTAAAAGCTATGGAAGATATTGATAGTAGAATTATAA
>PFAJ01000040.1 GCA_002773695.1 Candidatus Doudnabacteria bacterium CG10_big_fil_rev_8_21_14_0_10_41_10
GTTGCACTAGACCGCTATGCGACGCCTCCAAAGACCAAAAAATTGGGAAAAGCTAAATTATTATACCATAAAAAAAGACCGCGTGGAATCCGCGGTTATCTATATTGTCATTCCGACTGGACTCCGAGCGGAGTCGAGGAGGTAACGGAGAAATCGCTTGTCGGCACAACAATGCCGGGGTAAGGGATCTATCGACTCCGCTCAAGATGACGGAATCGGGGTCGGGATGGCAAAAGGTTATCTCCTCATCTTCTTTTCCATTTCTAGTATTTTCAATGTTGTCTTTAAAACTGAATCAGGATTTAGAGAAATAGAATCGATTCCGGCTTTTACCAAAAACTGCGCGAAATCCGGATGATCCGAAGGTCCTTGGCCGCAGATACCTACCTTACGTTTATATTTGTGCGCGGTTTTGATTAGCTGTTCAATCAGCCCCATTACCGTCGCGTTTCGTTCATCGTATATATGCGCGACCAAGTCGGAGTCACGATCAACGCCGAGCGACAGTTGAGTCAGGTCGTTTGAACCAATAGAAAACCCATCAAAAATTTTGCAAAATGAATCCGCCTCAATAATGTTTGACGGAATTTCTGCCATAACATAAACTTGCAGGCCTTTTTGTCCGCGCACAAGGCCAAACTCTTTCATGGTGGCAATAACCTTTCTCCCCTCCTCCGGCGTACGACAGAAAGGAATCATTACTTTCAGATTAGTCAATCCCATTTCTTCCCTAACTTGTTTTATTGCCGCACACTCCAAACCAAATGCTGGTTTAAATTTCGGGTCGTAGTAACGTGAAGCTCCCCGCCATCCGATCATTGGATTACTTTCTTCTGGTTCAAAAGTCTTTCCTCCCAGAAGTGTCGCGTATTCATTAGTCTTAAAATCGGAAAAACGCAAAATTACGTCGTTAGGATAATACGCCGCTGCAATTCTTGCTACCCCGAAAGCTAATTTGTCGACGAAGAATTTTTTCTTGTCTTTGTACCCTATCGTCAACTCCTCGATTTTTGCTTTGACTTTTTTGTCTTTGAGTTTTGCAAAATTTAGAAGCGCCAATGGGTGAACTTTGATATAGTCATTGATTATAAATTCTTCTCGAGCAAGCCCGACCCCGGAATTTGGGACGCCGGCAAAATCAAATGCCGCCACCGGATCGCCAACGTTCATCATGATTTTGGTTTTTGGTTTTTTAAACTGTTTCAAATTCACTTTGCGAATACTGTATTTAATCTTGCCTTCATAAACCCTGCCGACTTCTCCTTCGGCGCAAGATACCGTAATTTCTTTTCCAGATTTAATCTTTTCCGTAGCGTCCCCGCAACCGACAACCGCCGGGATTCCAATCTCACGACTGACTATCGCGGCGTGAGAGGTGCGGCCACCAGAGTTGGTAACAATCGCCGAGGCAATCTTCATAATCGGCTCCCAGTCAGGATCGGTTATTTCGGTCACCAGGACTTCTCCCGGTTTAAACTCTTGAATGTGTTGGGCGTCTTTTATTACTCGCGCTTTTCCTACGCCAAGCTTGCTCCCAACCGCGACACCTTCTACTATTATCTTCCCCGCCTGCCCTTTACGAATAGATGAAATTTTTGGTTTGTGAACGATATACTCTTCATAAGCCAAAGGGTCACGCTGCGCATAGATAGTCTCTGGACGGGCCTGCACGATATATAACTTTCCAGTATTGCCGTCTAACGCCCATTCCATATCCATCGGTTTTTGGTAATGATTTTCAATAATCACAGCCCACTTTGCCAACTTTTCTGCCTGCTGTTCAGTAATTGAGAATCTTTCTCTGTCTGGTTTTGAGACATTAACGTTTTTGGTCGAATGACTTACCGCAGACGACAAGGGTGACCTTCGCTCTCGAAAGCGAGGGTCACCCTTGTATGTATAAATCATTTTCAATTTCTTTGTTCCCAGCCGTTTCGAAATAATCGGTGACTTTACTTTTCCAAGCAGTGGTTTAAATAAAATAAATTCATCCGGGTTTACCGCTCCCTTCACAACATTTTCTCCTAATCCATATGCAGAGTTTATAATCACAACATTGCGGAAACCGGAGTCCGTATCGAGCGAGAACATGACGCCGGACGCGCCAACGTCTGAACGCGCCATTTTTTGAACAGTAACTGAAAGATAAATCTTGGTCTGATCAAAACCTTTATCAACCCGATAAGAAATCGCCCGGTCGGTGAAAAGCGAAGCAAAACATTTTTTTACCGCCTCTAAAAGTTCTTTTTCGCCGCGGATATTTAAATAGGTTTCCTGTTGTCCCGCGAAAGAAGCGCCGGGTAAATCTTCAGCCGTAGCAGAAGACCGAACCGCGACAGAAAGATTCGCGGTTTTTTCCGATTTTGAAAGTTCGGAGTAGGCCTCATAAATTTTCCAAGCGGTTTTGGCGGGTATTTGCGAATTCAAAATCAAATGCCGAATCTTCGCCCCCTTTTCAGAAAGTGCGCGAATATTATGAGTGTTAAGACCTTTTAAAACATTGTTGATTTTTTTATCGAGCTTGTTTTCCAATAAAAAATCTTTGTAAGCAGCGGCCGTTACGGCAAAGCCATTTGGCACCGGGACGCCTTTGCTTTTTAGTTTCTGATACATCTCGCCCAAAGAAGCATTCTTCCCACCGACCAACTTGACATCTTTAATGCCGATCTCTGAAAATTTGAGGATTTGTTGCCTTGCCCGGTTGTATAATTTTGACATTTTTATTTTAATTGAATTCCTTTAATAATATCTAACCACCTTATACTATTCCCAAAAAAACTTGTCCCGATCGATAAAGAGGCTTTTCTTTTAGAAAAGCCGTGTCAAAATTTCACAACCGGGTTTATTTCTGTTCATAAGATTTTTAATATTATCTAAATTATAACAAACTATGGGCAAAAATAAAAAAGCCGCGGGGAAATGATTCCGCAAGCGGATTTTGATGTGCTGTCAGACAACTCAACTTCGGCCCCCCTTTTTTTTCCCCTTGGTATTCAAAGGGTCTTTATCTGGATAATCTTCCAGTCTTTCTCGACCGCGCCTAACAAAATCTCTCCCTAAAACACTCAAATTGCTGTGATTAGGTTTTGTGGTTTTGTTAGGTGGGGAGCTTACCGGGTAAGAAACAAAATTCTGACCGTCAATTTCCAGTACCCTTGACCCAGTCACTGGATCTTCTTTGATGATTTTACACCAAGTTGACCAATTGACTCTCCGCAGTGATGATGCTGGAACGGTACCTCCCCTACGATGAAACCGAGCCATAAAACCTCCTTGATCGATTTTTCATCTTTATTATATCAAAATTTCACGAAATTAAAAAATCCCAGACATTGTTTCTGGGATTTTTTAATAATACTTAACAGGGAGTAAGTCGTTCTCCCGCGTCTTTACCCCACTTCCTCCCCTAACTCATTAAGGTTAAGATCGGAATCCGGAATTAGTAAAACCTGGGAAAAGTCGTGACCAAGGTTAAAGAAGGCTTCGGCAGAGCGCAATGCCCTTTTCTTACCATTCTCAACGATGTAAACCGTCGGGCCGGAACCTTTGATAATCGTGCCATCGGGAAAAGACAAGGAAGCTCCGGTCTCATAGGTAAGATCGTCAGGAATAATCAGGACTTCATCCCAGGAACCAACGTAGGTGAAGAAGACTTCAGGAGAGGTCACTCCTCGCTTGATGTTATTTTCAACCATATAAATGGTCGGGTCATTTTGGTATTTGATAAAGTTGTTGGTGGCATGATACTGCAACTTATCAATAGTTGAAATAGGATAGGCGTTGAGTTCTTCGTCTGTGACGGCATGGACCAAATCAAAACGATAGCCGAAGTGGAAAAATTCCTGGGTGTCGTCAAAGCCATAGCGAGAGCCGTTATCAAGAACCAACCAGACCGACGAGTCGGAACCTTTGAGCAGGGTGCCGGGGCCAAATCTTAAATTCTCACTATTTACTGTCACAGGCACAGGCAAAGGGTTTGCTACCGGCTCCTCATTCTTTACATCTGTTAATATGTCTGGACTGCTGGCACTTGGACTAGCTAAAGTGACCGTCTGCGAAGGAACAGCGGAAGGATCTTTGGTAATGAATATTCTATCCAAGAAAGTGTTGGCATCGCGCCCTTCAAAGACCAAGGTTTGATTGCCGGCGCTTAAGCTGAATACTCTCGGATTTTGATTCTTCGAGCTGACAACGCCGCCGTTGGCGTTCCTGCCGGTTATTCTGGTCCACTGCCAGCTGTCTGACCAAAGCCCTTCGGCTGTGTCCCAAATATCTCCCGCGCCTGATCCGACTGAAACTCTAAATGAATCCCGAGTGTAATTTGGTGAAAGAATTCTGCCCCAAATATAGTAGTTACCCGCTTCTGTTACTGAAATCGGCAAGCTGAGCGAACCGGCATCCGTGGTTGGCGTATAAACGTACTGTCCGCCGGAAACGGCAGTGTCTGATCCTTTAGCCATAGGCGAAGTCAAACTGCCCGATTCGGCTTCAAAATAGCCGCTGGTCTGACCGGTTGGCGGAGGGGTTGTGGTTGGAGGAGGGGTTTGGTCCGGCGGAACAGGGCTCGAGATGCCGTACATAGCCGCGACATCACTTGCGCTTAAAGCTGAGGTATAAATTTTAACTTCGTCGATATCCCCGGTAAAGTGAGCGCCGTAACCATAGTCATTTGAAGCGGTGCGGCCTACGGACAAAACGGCGCTGTTTGAGGAAGCAACCACCGCGCGTTGATGATTAGACGTTTGCGATCCATCGATATAGAAGGTTACTCCTTGCCCAAGCTTTATAACCGCAACCACATGATGCCACTGGCCGTCGTTAACTACTTTGCCGGTGTCTGTAACCTCGCGATTTGAAGTGCTGTAAATGTTGCTTAAATTATCTCCGCCCAAACGCAAACCCAAATGGCCGTCAGCATTAACCCTTAGCAAATATCCGGACTCATAACCGCCCAAATAATATTTGCCTACAACAGTTTCTGTTCGATTGGTATTAGTTGTTTTTACCCAAGCGCTAAGGGTTAAGTCGGAAGACAAATCTAAAACCGAAGTATTGGCAACATTGCCAAAGCTACTACTGCCGTTAAAGCTACCGGCTTGGCTGTATTTCCCTGAACCTTGTCCAATGGATGTTAAAGTCAAAGGCCGGTTGTTGCCAGATTTGTCGGCTAAGGAATTACCAGTGATGTCAGAGGAATCAAAGGTCCAATGCGCGGCCACACCGGATGTCTGGCCGGAAGGCGGAGGAGTTGTAGGAGGCGGAGGTGTGGATGAAGGCTGAAGGGTAAAGGATTTAGGGCTTCCCGTAAGCATAACATTGGAAGACCCGGTAGTGTCGGTTAAATCAATTGCCCAAACCCAAACTTGGTGAGAAGCATTGTTGCGGTAAGTTTCGGGAATTGCATAGTTGAACGCGTGGTTGCCTACATCGGAACGCGATTCCGAGGCAATAATTTCTACGGGAGAAGCGCCTGCGGTGCCGGCGTTCTTGTCAATGAAAATATGAACTTTAACCGGCAAAGAGTCGTTGTCGGAATCTTTAGCCCAGCCATAAATAATTCCTTCGGTTTTTACGCCGTCTAGAAAACCGGTCGGTTTTTGGTTAACCGTAGGAGGCGCGGTTGTGGAATTTTTTACCGTAAAACTCACCGGCGGAGTAATGGTTACATTACCGGCTTCATCTTCCGCCCGAACCGCGACAGTATGCGCGCCGTCGGCTACAAGATGGGAATCAAAGGATTCCATATAACTATTACCCGGAAGTGGCAGACGATAATTACTGCCGAATTTTACACCATCAATTAAAAAGTAAAGAGAAATTACTTTTTCGTTGTCGGTTGCCGTAGCTTTCAAATCAATGGTTCCAGATACAATTTGGCCGGCTGTCGGCTGCTGTACGGCAGCGCTTGGGGCTTGGGTATCACCGGAAGTCGGAGGAGTTGTCGGCTGGCTTGAACCGTCGGTAGGAACAAAACCCTGGTCGTTGGTAACTAATATCTTATCTATTTTAGAACCGACTTCTCTGCCACGAATTTTTAAAGTATGCGATCCCGCGGTAAGGCTAAATAACTTAGGATTTAAAGTTAAAGGATTGCCGATTCCCGCGCGGCCGTTAACTTTTACCCATTGCCAATTTGGCGACCATTTATTTTCGGCCATATCAAACACGTCTTCTGAAGTTCCGTCCATGGAAACATATATAGAATCCTGGCTGATGCTTGGACCCAAAAGCCTCATCCAAACTACATAAGAACCGGCGGCAGGCGCACTAAAGCCATAACTGGCGGTACCGGAATCGACTGCGGAGGATGCAATGTACTTTCCTTCAGAAGCGCCCGTGTCACTGGCCACGGCCATTGGAGAAATTAGGCTCCCGCTTTCAGCTTCATAATACTGATATACCGCGTTAGATGGAGGAGGAGGTGGAATGGAAGGAGCGGAAACCGCGAAATTAATACTGTAATCACTGGCATTAGTATTGCCGGCTAAATCTCTGCAACGCACGTAGTAAGCATAGGCAACACCGTCACTTAAACCTGAAACAGATGCAAAGTGACTAATATTGCCGGTGGTAGAAAAAGTTTTGGACATAGAATCAAAGGCTACCCCGGCGGAAATTGAATACTTACAAGTTGCCGCTTCGTTTGTGGAGACAGAAAGTGTGGCTGAAGACGAACCGGAATTTATTTTACCGGACGGCAAACCGGCGAAAACCACGGGAGGAACGGTATCAACGGTGGTTGGAGACGGCAATGTCGCTCCGCCGCCACCGGCAAGTCTGACTATAAAGCTATTAAATTCAGATGAGGTGTGCGCGGGCTGGCGAGAGCCGATCGGAGAGGCAA
>PFAJ01000008.1 GCA_002773695.1 Candidatus Doudnabacteria bacterium CG10_big_fil_rev_8_21_14_0_10_41_10
AAGCTACGGCAGGGCAAGAATTCGGAAGCGAAAAAGGAAAGGTTCAAAAACCCGCCCGCATTCCTTCCTGAGACCTCGCTCCTCGCGGGCGGGAAATCAGCCGAGGCGGCGCAATTCTCCTCCAAAGGCGGACACAGGCATTCCCTAGAAAAATAGTTCGCCCCGCCTAGTCCAAATTAGTTTTCAGGGTTCTGCTCAAAAAAGGTTCGGATTTCGTCCAAAAGGTACCGGATTGATATACAAGTATTATAAATTATGTTTCTTTCATCCGAACAAATCAAAAAAGCAATTGAAATAGGTGATTTAGTTATTTTGTCTTTTTTGGAACATAATCTTAAACCGGCAAGTTATAATTTTACTTTGGATTCTGTTTTAAAAGACCCTGTATCAGGGAAAGAGATAACTATATCGGAGCAAGGTTACAAGCTGACGCCAGGAGCTTTTATTTTAGGGAGAACAAAAGAAACTGTGAATTTGAATAATAAATTTATTTGTATTTTAAGCGCCAGAAGTTATCTGGCTCAAAAAAGGAGTTGATGTTTTGCAAGGTTCTACAATAGCAGAGCCCGACACGAACAGGCGATTCAGTCTTGAAATAACCAATCGAGGGAATCAAGAAGTTGTTTTAGTGCCGGGTGGGAGAATAGTCAAAGGTATTTTTAGTTTAATTAAATAGTCAATAAAACATATGAAAGGATATATTGCAAATATAGAAAAAAAAACTTTGGAAAACAATAATTTTCGAAAAGTTTTGTACACTGCGAAAAATAGTCAGCTGGTTGTCATGAGTTTAAAGGCCGGAGAAGATATTGGCGAAGAGGTTCACAAGCTTGACCAATTCATCCGTATTGAAGCAGGAAAAGGGAAAGCGGTTTTAAACGATATTGAAATTTCTATGGAAGACGATTTCGCGATTGTTATTCCAGCCGGGATGAAGCACAACTTGATAAATACTGGTTCGGGTGATATGAAGTTGTATTCCATTTATTCTCCTCCGGAACACCAAGACGGAACAATCCATAAAACCAAAGAAGAGGCATTGGCACATGAAGAACATTTTAATGGTAAAACCACGGAGTAAATAATCTGTCTTTCCCGCGCCGCGCTTTTCTGAAGCCTCTTGGCCTTCCGTGGCCTCGCGTGACACCGTCCTTTATAGCTTTAAGGGACGGAGGAAGGAGGTTAGCGAAGGAGGGAAAGTGGAGGTTTTGGGTTCTCGACTCCGCTCGAACAATAAATTTTTTGTTCCCTGATATTTGCTTTTGGCGAATTTCGGGATGACAACTGGTAATTTATGGCAAAGTACGGAGCTAAAACAAAATATGGAAAGTGTCCGTTCTGTGAGCTCGTCGCGGGAAGGCTTAAAACTCCCGGAATTTTTTGGGAAGACTCGAAGTTCATGGCTTTTCTTTCTATTGACCCGAATACAGAAGGTTTTTCGATTGTAATTCCTAAAAACCATTTTGGAAGCGATGTGTTGAAAATGCCTGACGACAAACTCCAGCAATTTATTCTTTCATCGAAAAAAGTCGCAAAAATTCTCGAGGATTATTTTAAAGATGTCGGGAGGGTTGGGTTAATAATGGAAGGAATGGGGATAGATCATGCTCATATAAAACTTTCCCCAATGCACGGTACTGAAAATTTAAGAAAAGGAGAGTGGAAACAGAATTTATCGGGTAAGGAGTTTTGGTTTGAAAAGTATGAGGGGTGGATTGGTTCCGGGGGAGGTCCAAAAGCCGATCCAAAAAAAATAAGGGAATTAGCTAAGAAGTTAAAAATAAGCCAGAATAATTAACCAAATGTTTTTGTAAGAAGTAATTATTTTTTGTCATTGCGGATTCAACGGATCCGCCATAGGTGGAGAAGGGAAATTTGGAATCCGGTTCGTTTCAAGCGGATGGATTTTGTATCAGACCTGCCGGCAGGAAGTTTTAGGATGACAACGGAAAAAATATGAAAAATGAAGACTGGAAAAAAAAGTTAACTCCGGAGCAGTATCAGATTTTATGCGAGAAAGGCACGGAGGCGCCTTTCTCCGGAAAATATGTTCATACTAAAGATAAAGGCGTATACCAGTGCGTTGCCTGTGGCGCAGAACTGTTTTCATCTGATACCAAATTTGACTCCGGCACCGGCTGGCCAAGTTTCTCGGAGGTGATGGTAAATGACAAAATTGAGCTGGTTTCCGATAATAGCCAGGGCACAAAACGCACGGAAGTGATTTGCAAAAATTGCGGCGGGCATTTGGGGCACGTTTTCGATGACGGTCCGACCCCGACAGGCAAGCGGTACTGTATAAATTCTGCTTGTTTGAATTTGGAGAAGAAAGAGTAGGCTTGTTGCTTTATTCGGCTGACCTGGTATACTATTTTAACGTTTATTTTCTTGACCAAAGGGTTTTAAAAGTCTATTATTAAAATACATCATTAGTGTAAATTATATGGCTAGAGGAAGATTACTAAGTAAAATAATGGGGGGAGACGAAGAAGAAATGGTGGATGAAATTGTGGATAATGAAGAGGTTGAAGAAACCGAGGAAAGTCAGGAAGTACAAGCAAGGTCGCGCGGTCGAAAATCAAAAGTAAATGTGGAAGGGTCGGAAGAGGGAGAAGATAAAGATCGGGAAGATTGGATTTCGGAATACGAAGGACAGTTAACTTTGGATGTATATCAAACCAAAGACAATGTTATCATCAAATCAACTATCGCCGGAGTAAAGACTGAAGACTTGGATATCACCATTGCCAACGACATGGTAACTATCAAAGGTGAGCGCAAGAAAGAAGCCGAAGTTAAAGACGATGATTATTTTTATCAAGAGTGTTACTGGGGTAATTTCTCGCGTTCGATTATTCTTCCAGTTGATATTGACGTCGAAGGAGTGCAGGCAGAACTCAAAGATGGAATTTTGACGATTGTTTTACCAAAAGCCGCGAAAGCAAAGACCAAAAAGATTAAAGTAAAAAATCCAGTTTAAGCCCGATAATAATTTGGAATTAAAACGCCCCGATATTTGTCGGGGCGATTTTGGTTGCTCCTACAAAAAATTATATTCCGGATCGCCCGCAGTGGCGGATTAAAACCTCTCTGTCCAGCTCTTTTTGCAAAAAAAGCTGGACGTCTCTCCTCGTCAGGAGAGAGGGGAAGAACCTCTAGATCCCGGATCGGAGTCCGGGATGACAGAGGAGGAAGGAGAGAAAGATAATGAAGGGAACTTTTGCGAAATGACAGGTGGGGTAAAGCGCGGCTGTCTTTACAAAACCCTTTAAAAATGCTATTATATAGAAGAATTTAAATCTCAATTAGCAACTAAACTAAAAACGAAACATAAACTAATGGCCAGGCGCAGAAAAAAACGCAGGCGATATTATTATACTGGTGCACGCGGAAGAAAAAGAGAAGACTTTGAGCCTTTGGGGCTGAATTTGTCCGAAGGCACCAAACGAGGGATTGCTATTATTGTTTTTCTGTTAGCCACGGCAATTTCATTGTTTGGTATTTTAGATTTGGCTGGCGGCTTTGGCGACCTTGTAACCAAACTGCTTTTTTTAGTGTTTGGGAATGTTGCCTATGTTACTCCCGCGGTTTTTTTGGCGGTTTCCCTATCGCTTTTTTTAGGAGGAAGACTGTCTCCACGGTTTGACAACAAAGAATCCGAGCCGGAAAAACAAAGTTCAATGTTTCGAAGTTACCTTGGGATGGGGTTGTTTGTTTTATCCATAACAGGGCTTTTACATTTATTCGCGATCCGTGACGGTAATGCCACCGCGTTTGAATTGGTTAAGCTTGGTCATGGTGGTGGATACATGGGGATATTTACCAGCTTTCCGCTATATTCTCTTATGGGATTTGGCGCTTCAATGATAGTGATGGTTGCCATGCTTTTAATTTCGATTTTAATTGCGTTCAATCTTAGTTTACACGGGGTGTTTGGTGCTATAACCGGACTGTTTAAATTTCGAAGCGTGACTAGCGGTAAAACCGAACCGGAAAAACTCAAAGATAACATTAAAATTAATACCATGGAGAATTCCGGTTTTTCCGCAAAATCCATCGCCGGAAAGATTTCTCCACTAGCTACCACACAGGAGTCAGAGATCTATTCCACAGAAGTAAAAGACGAAAACCTGATTGACGGCAACGAAGCGATGGGTGAGAAGTTCGATGAAAGTGACACCGATTTGGGGGAAACCCCAGATGGATACAAAAAAGGAACCTGGGCATTGCCAGCATATGATTTACTGGAAGATACTAAAAGTGGTGTGGATAGCGGAGATGTTGAGTCGACCGTTAAGGTTATTAAAAAAACTTTAGAAGATTTTGGGGTAAATGTAGAAATGGGAGAAGTAAATGTGGGTCCAACGGTTACTCAATATACTTTCCGCCCGGCGGTCGGGGTAAAATTGTCTCGTATTACCGGTCTACATTCCAACATGGCTTTAGCCCTCGCCGCACCGTCATTGCGTATCGAGGCGCCTATTCCCGGACAGTCTTTGGTGGGGATCGAGGTTCCGAACAAATCCAGCACCTTGGTTCGGTTGAAAGAATTATTACAATCAGACGTTTTCACAAAACATTCTTCCAGTTTGGCGTTCGCTCTGGGTCGTGACGTGGCGGGGCATCCAATAGTTGCCAATCTTGCTAAAATGCCTCATTTATTAATCGCCGGAGCGACTGGTACTGGAAAGTCGGTTTGTATCAATACAACGATATGTAGTTTTTTATTTAAAAATAGTCCGGAAGAACTCCGGATTATTATGATTGATCCAAAACGGGTCGAGCTTACATTATATAACGGGATTCCTCACCTTTTAACTCCGGTGGTTACCGATCATAAACAAGCAGTAAACGCGTTAAAATGGATGGTGCGAGAAATGGACAACCGCTACAAAAAATTGCAGAATGCCCGGAAAAGAAACATCGATGAATACAATCAAAACGGAAATGAACGAATGCCTTATATAGTTTTGGTGGTAGACGAGTTAGCGGATTTGATGACCGTTGCCAAAAATGACGTGGAAGCTTCGATTGTGCGTCTAGCCCAAATGGCCCGCGCGGTCGGACTGCATTTGGTTTTGGCAACCCAGTATCCAAAAGCCGAAATTATTACCGGATTGATCAAAGCCAATATCAATTCAAAAATCGCTTTCGCGGTAAACAGTCAAGTAAACTCTCGCGTTATTTTGGATTCCCCCGGAGCAGAAACCTTGCTTGGCAACGGCGATATGTTGTATACCGCCGCAAACCTTCCCAAACCAAAACGTATTCAGGCGCCATTTATTTCTGAAAAAGAAGTAAGCAGGCTGGTGGGTTTTATTAAAGATCAATCCGGACCGGTTGATTATCAAGAAGAAATTTTAGAAAAACCAAAAAGTGGTTTTTCACAAAGTGGAGTTGATGGTGGAGACGATGACGCGGACGACGAGATGATTGGCCTGGCTATTGAAGAAATCACTCGAGCCAGAAAAGCCTCCGCCACGCTTCTTCAACGTCGTCTGAAAGTAGGATACTCTCGCGCCGCTCGCATTTTGGATATTTTAGAGGAGCGTGGAATGATTGGCCCGGCTCAAGGCGCCAAGCCGAGGGAGATTTATATTGAGGAGTAGAATAAAAAAAGGGAACGAATCGCTTTGTTCCTTTGGGACTAGAGCCCATTTTTCGTCCGCTAGCAAAAGTACCAGGCAAAAGATGGGGGGAACGGAATCAATATGAAAGTATTATGATTGCGTCCGTTCCCCAGAATAAAGATACAGCTTCCTCCTTGTTGATTGGTGTTATCGCGAGCGAAGCGTGGCGATCCCGTTTGACGCGGGATTGCTTCGTCTCTGCCGCAATAACATTTTTTTGTTTTGGAGGTTTTGAGGATGACCAGTCGCCTTTGGTGTGGCGTCTGGTCTTTCGGCGTCCTCTCTCCGGCGGCTGGTTTAGGCCGCGTTAGCCACGCTTTCCCAGCCCGGCGCCAGCGCGAACAGGGAGTTGGCGCCGTAGAAGCGAAGGTCCGCCATGGTCGGAGCGATGCGGTGGTTGTTATAGATCACCGAGGTTTTGAACTCGGCGCCCACCGTCATCGCGATGTCCTCTGTCGCGGTCTCGCCGTCGGGCAGCTCCACCCGGTAGCCCTCTCCGGTTTCCCGAATCGAGATCGGATGGAACCCGAGCCACCGCAGGAAGCTGTCGAGTTTGCTAGTTTCTATTCGCTCCCACGCTCCCAACTCCCGCCGCCAGCGATTGTTACGGTTGCGGGCGACCATGCGGCCGAACTCGCGCTCGTACAGTGTGCCGGTAAATCGGTACATCCGTACGTTCGCTCTTTCACCCGCGGAGAGCAACGCCTCCTCCACTTCCGGCGCCAGCCAGTTCTTCATCCGGTAGTAATCGTGTCCTACCGGCGAAGCTGACTCGTTTTGCCCGCCGTCCAGAAACCCTTCGCGGCGCAGGCGCTCGTCGTTGGGCGCAACCCCGAAGTTTCCCACCGAGCAACCTCGGTAGGTCACAAACGGGAAGCCTATGCCGCCGAGCCGGGTGATGATCTCGACCCCGGCGGCAACATTGTTGGTGTTGAAGGGGCCGACCATCACCGAAACGCGCCGGTGAGGGATGCCGTTGTCCAGCAGAAACTGGAGTCCGGCAACCTGCTTTTCCGGCCGGATCGGCGTCCACGAGCCCGAACCGCTCTCCGGCGGCTTGGGGGTAATGGTGGTGGACTTTCAATTACGAAATACCCATCTCTTCTAGCCGCTAATCTTGGATAATGCTAAAACAGCTTAATTGTC
>PFAJ01000061.1 GCA_002773695.1 Candidatus Doudnabacteria bacterium CG10_big_fil_rev_8_21_14_0_10_41_10
TTTGGTTAGAGTTATGATCTTAGGGGTATTTTACCCTAGACTGGTGCACTCTGACCTGAATTCAGTCAAACGAGATTTCTCTTCCCAGACCGATTGATCCGGTCAAGATCTCCACTAGTTTTAAAAGGGGAAAAAAAACGGGCTTTGTGGGGAAAAACGGGGAGCTCTACGTGGTTGATGCGTTCGCCTTTGGCCGTTGGGCAGTCAGGAACAAAAAAAGTTCATGAGAACGCCCAACGAGGTGAACAGCGATCATACCGCTCTGCTGTTTGCCGCCGGTGACGCAGTGTTTGGCGCCGATGCTTGATTGCGGAGATTGGTTCCCAATGTGTACTCGCATTGGGTTTTTTTATACAAAAAAGTTTTGGTGATTGTATTATAATCGGTTATAAAATCCAAATCCGAGTAGAAAAAAGACCGGCAGCGCGCGTAAGCGAGCAGTCGGTTTTTGGTTAGCCCTTGACTATATTCAGTTAGGTAAGTTCTCCGGGAACGATGCGTTGTTGATGCCAGAGCGGATAGCATTCACCGCCGCAGAGATGATGTCAGGGTGGTGGGGCAGGATATTCTCCGGCAGGCGTTCAGCGTCATTCCACCAGAGACCTTCTGGTGGGACAGCGGGTTCGCACAGTTGGCAGACGAAGACCAAAGCGATTTCGGGGCCACGAGCCGTTTTGTGGTATTGTACGGCAACGGGTTTGGGGGTGAAGATGAATGAGCTTCCTCCCAGCTCTTTTTCCTTCACTCTCCTTAGCGCGTCGAGAAAGTCGCAGGGTGGATCTGCCACGTCACACTCTTGCACCATGCTCCCAGGCGATGCTGGTCGACCTCGCCACTGCGGAATATCGCCGTCTCGTCTATTCTGGAGTAACACCTCGATTATGTCGGGTTCATCGTCGCCTTGTTCGAACTTCAGAAAAACAGTCTCGATTGCTGTCAGCGCGAAGTTCGGCGCCGCGGCGTTGTAGAAGCGAGCAGTCCAGGGTTGGCGTAGAAACCTGAACAGAAACGCAAGCATCCCTTGCAGGGCTCGCTGGAAAAGCGATGGGCCTTTTTTTGTCATGTGTTCCTCCGTTGTCTTTTGGAAAAGACCTTATATTTTTATCTAAAATTTTAGTTTTGTTAAGAAAAGACTTTTTAGGCCAACGGCTCAGCTGAGCCGTTAGGGTTATTCAATAAAAAAATCCCGCGGCCGGAAAGCACGCGGGGGCTAGAAAGTGTGCCAGGGAAACGCTATCAAAGCGCTTACCAAAAAAGTAACTGCGAATATCGCTGACAAGCGCGGTCTTGGCCCGTAATTGTTTTCGGGCTGGTTTGGGTCGTCTTTCACGTAGTGTGGGAATATCGACCTCGGCGCCCAGTGAATCGCGTACAACGCAAGGGGCAGATCCGCTAATATAGCGGCGATTTTTAAAAGTTCCATCCAAACCTCCTCTGAACAACGTTTAAATCTTACAGTAAGATTGGTTTATGGTCAACCCTTTAGGAGAGATAATTTTTTATAAAAAAATCCCCGCGGCTTGGAAGCAGCGGGTGATAAAGGGAACTGAAACAAGGTGTAGCGGTCAATCGGTGATGACGTCGGTGGTGGACTCGTCGCAGTCGAAGACGAACCGTTCGCTTGTCTCAAGGTAAGTTACCACATGGCCCAGGATAATCTGGGCGCTGAGCAGCATCTCCGTTGATATAAGAGCGTGTGCGGTTTGCCACCATTCTTGTCCCCCGGAAGTTGCTGGAAGTTCGTCGAGCTCCCCGAGGTAGTGAACGTAGACAATGCCTGTCCATGGTCCGCGCGGTTTGTTTGGCCCATAGACAGTTCCAATGTTTACGACATCGTCTGGTGTCACCACGATGCCGGATTCTCCGTCGCCACTGAGGGTCTCGAAGATATCATCAATCGACTTGCTACCCATTGGGATAGTTCCCGTTAGGCCAAGCCGGTTGCGGAATTCTTCATTGGCGTCATTGTCGGGACGACGCTGGAGGAGAACACACAAACAGTCGTCAACAATGCACACAGTTGCCAGCTCGAAGGCGACGAACGGGCGCACTTTGAGTTGGGCTTCGAAAACCCGAATCGGGATATATTTCTCTACCGCGAATTGCTCGCGCCACCAGGTTATCATTCCTAGCTGTTCCTCAACCGTAAAAGGCATTTCGGACATAGACAGATCCTCCTTTGATCTGATATTGTAGAGTCCGATTATCCTAGCTGGAAGTCAATAGTGAAATCAGAAACTTGGATTCCTCCGCCTGAGGCGGACGGGAATGACAAGAAAATGCAATCGATAGTATTTGGGAGGGAAAACTGTTATAATTCCCATATTATGGCGCTTTCAAGGAAAGAACTTGCTATTCTCAATAATCTTTTAAAAAAAGTTAAACCAACTTCCAAAGGGGTTCCCGAGGAAGTTTTTGAGGGTCTAATTCATCTCGTGCCTTTTATCGCCTTGGAAATAGTAGTGGTAAACAAAAAAGGCGAGATGCTTCTGACTTGGCGAGACGATAAATACTGGCGGGGCTGGCATTTTCCAGGCGGTTTGTTGCGATACCGAGAGACTTTTAAAAAACGTCTGAACGAGACCGTAAAACGCGAGCTTGGTACGCTATTAAAAAGTTTTAGATTTTTATTCACTGAAAATTATCTTAATGGAAAAAGAAGCCACGACGTTTCCTTGGTTTTTAAATGTGTACTTTCTGGAAAGCCGAAAGACGGAAAATTTTTTGGCAAGATGCCGAAAGATATAATTGATGCGCATAAAGTGCTTTGGAAAAATGTAACTTCAAATATAAAATTTTAATGTCATTGCGAGGATCCTTCCGCCCAGGCGGACGGAGACGAAGCAACCTCAAAATTTTTTTTGGGATTGCTTCGCTACCGCTCGCAATGACACAGGACAGTATTTATGACCAATCTACCGTCACTATCAGATGCATCGCAAAAACTCAAGGGCAGTCCAATGTTCCAGTTTTTGGCTAAAGCCCAAGAGCTGGAAAAACAAGGTCGTAAACTTTATCATTTCGAAATAGGTGACCCGGATTTTGACACGCCGGACAATATAAAAAAAGCGGCAATCGACGCCATTGAAGGCGGCGAAACTCATTATGTAAATTCATCCGGGATTATGGACCTGCGCGAAGCGGTTGCGCGAGAGGTTGAAAGATCGTACGGATTTAAACCAACGACAAAGCAGGTAGTTATTGCCCCGGCAATTTCTTTTATATATTTTTTAACCCGGTGCGTGGCAAATCCGGGAGAAGAAGTTATCGTTCCTGACCCGGGATTTTCTTCTTATTATTCAGCGTTCGATTTTATCGGCGCCAAATGGGTTTCTGTGCCGTTACTTGAAAAAAATGAATTTCGGATGTCACCGGATGATATCCGAAAAGCTATAACTGACAAGACCCGTTTAATAATCATTAACTCCCCACAAAATCCAACAGGGGCGGTGATGACAAAAGAGGAGATAGCAGAGGTCGCCAAGATTGCTGAAGAAAAAAATATTTATTTACTTACTGATGAAGCTTACCGAAAGATGACTTACGACTACCCGCATTATTCAGCCGCGGTAGCCGATCAATGTAAAAAACGGACAGTTATTTTGGATAGTTTTTCCAAAAGTTACGCTATGACCGGTTGGCGGCTGGGGTATGCCGTGGCGCCGGAGGAGATTGCCCAAAAAATGGGATTGATGATCCAAACAATAATTTCCGCCGTCCCGCCATTTATACAAAAAGCCGGGATTGAGGCATTGGAAGGCGATCAGTCGTTTATAAAAAAAAGCATGGCCGACTATAAATCTCGACGGGATGAAATGGTGAAGCTGTTGAATGAAATGAAAGGTGTAACCTGCCTGAAACCAGAGGGCGCTATTTATGTTTTTCCAAATATAAAAGGAACCGGGATGACTAGTGAGGAATTTTCCGAATTTGCTTTGGAAAAATCCGGCTGTGTCCTTTTACCGGGAACTTTATTTGGCAACAATGGCGAGGGTTATGTGAGATTTGTCTACGCGACCGCGATTGATCAGATTCGCGAAGGGTTAACTAAACTTAAAAAAGCTTTGGAAGAAAAAGTTTAATCATCATGGTGGATCATAAATCGAATCCCAGCCGAGAAGATGTGACCAAAATAAACGCTTTATATCACGATTCTATCGCCGAGAGTTATGACGTGAGAATGGTTTTCGCGCACCCGAAAGTTAAAGAGTTATATTCCAAGATATTTTCGGAGTACATTTTACCGCGTGTTTCAAACGGTGATCAATTTTCAGCTTTGGACATCGGCTGCGGAAGTGGTTATCTGGAACAGTTTTTTTCTGAAAAAATAAATAACGTTTTAGGGATAGATGTTTCGGAAAAAATGCTTGAGTTGGCAAAATCTAAATTTCCAAGTTTTAATTTTAAAAATGCCGATGTCTATGAATACTTAAAGGAGAATAATCAACTGTTTGATCTAGTGATTTCCAATTCTTTTTATCATCATTTAAAAGACTATCAGGCAGTGCTAGAACAGGTAGCGCGATCGGTAAAGCCCGGCGGAGCGCTCTATATGGGATTGGAGCCGAATTATTATTCATATCGGTTTTTGGCTCCTTTCAAATTTATTTTTCGTAAATTTTTTCATGAAAAGCTCGTTGAGAATGTGGCAGAAAAACTATCCGGATCCGAATATGAAGAAATTGCCGAGTACCATCTATTTTATGGCAACGGGATAAATATTCGTTGGTTGAAAAAAAATTTACGGAAACAGGGTTTCTCTTCTTTCAAATTAATATTCACAGCCCGGCATTTGATCGCGGCTCTTTCGGAATCTACCGGAACTAATTTTTTTCGGTTTGTACCCGATTTTTTTCTTGATCACGCGGGAATCTTATCTCGTGATTTTCATTTAATCGCTTACAAGGACAATGTTTAAGGAAACTAATTTTTATGCCTTGGGTTTTTTCGCGGCGATAACGGCAGTAGTATTGAGCCCGGTTTTATTTTTTGGCGATATTTTCGCGGGATCAGACATCACCCAAGGTCTTTATCCTTTTGTTAATTTTATAGACTCCGCTATCGCTGAGGGAAACTCTTTGCTGTGGAGCGGGGAAGTGTTCGCGGGGTTTCCTTTGTTTATACTGGGGAACTTCTTCAATCCTTTTTTCGCGCCGCTTTTTTTGTTCGGAGCGTTTGCGGTCTATCATTGGTTGGTTTTTGCGAATGTTGTTCTTGCCGGATTTTTTACCTATCTTTTTATAAAAAAACTGGGACTCCAGTTTTGGCCCGCAGTTTTTGGAGGGTTGACCTTTGTAATCGCAACCTACAATTGGGCAGCAGATTTGAGTTTGGCATCAGCTTTACCTGTCCTGCCTTTATTCTTTTTGGTAATTTTTTATTACAACCAGAAGCCTGCTTGGTGGAAAGTCTCGCTAGGTTCTCTTTTGGTTGCTTATTCGGTTTACAGTGTAAATTTTAATTTACTGCCGATTTTAGTTGTCGGGGTTTTTTTGTATAGTCTGTTTTTAGGCTGGCAAAAAAAAGAAAAAACTTTGTTGCGCCAGCTTCGGTTGCCTTTGGTTGTTATTCTTATGGTTGTTTTCGGAATAATTTTGGGTCTGCCGCAGTTTTTGCCCACGGCATTATTTTCTTCTCTTTCCGCCCGCGCCGGGGGGGTGTCTTTCCAGCAAGCCTCGGTTGATTCTTTGGAGGTTTTAGATATCGGAAAGATTGTGTTGCCTTATACTAGAGCGCCCATGGGGTTCTCTAGTAATTTTTTCTATTTTGGAGCTTTACCATCGATACTTTTCATATTTTCCTGGTTTGTTAAAAAGTCTTCGATACAAAAATTCTTTCTGTTTTTGCTCGGATTGGCTTTGGCTGTGGCAATTAAATTTTCCCCACTATTTTGGCTAATGTCCAAACTCCCTTTGCTGGACGGCCTGCGTGTTCCCGGGAGATGGCTTTTTCTCGCGACATTTTCAATTTCTATATCTGCGGCTTTTGGCCTCCATTATTTTCTTCGGGACGAAAACCAAGAGTTACGTCGATTTTTTTTAGTTTTTTTTAGGCGAATTTTGGCGGCCTTACTGTTTGTTTTAGCGGCCTTTTCTCTTATGCTTGTGTTACTAAAAGAGCGGTCAATTTCATTCCTTAAAGATTATTTTCTTGAAAATAAATACGAGGCAAGTTCTCAACTGCCTATTGAGCATTATTTTTCAGTGATAAATAATTATTACGACCAGATCGTAAATTCGATTACTTTGTGGCAACCCCGGGTTACTTTGCCAATTATTTTTTTAGTCATAAGTTTTTTTGTCCTCAAGTTTTACCAAAAGACAAAACTTACTTCCAATTTTTTAGTAACAGTCGTGGCAATTACCGCGCTTAATTTCGTAAGCGTTTTGTGGTTTTATCATCCAACCGTTTCAAAAGCCGATTTTTTGCAACCATCACAAACAGTCGAGTTTTTACAAGAGCGCGGTGGGCGGTATCTAAGTTTTTTGCCCGGTTTTTCCGAATATCAAAATCTAACGGTGCCGTATTCGCCTAACATAAAAGATTCAATCGCTTTTCAGAAAGTTCTTTTACCTCCCAACTTTAGCATGCTTTACGGACTGTCAGGAGCGGATTATTACAACAATCTTATGTCTCGGCGGATGAGCAGGATGCTTGCTTTGGTAGGTAGTGACCGGGCGACTGTTGGCGAGAAGCTTTCGGATGAAAAGATTGCTTTAGAGGAAAAAGTTGAAATGTTCGAGTCACGCCAACGGATTTTAAACATCCTTGGGGTTCGATTTATTATCAGCGCTTATCCTTTAGATGAATCCAAATTTATTAAAGTATTGGAAACTTCCGCTACTCGTTTTAATATTCCGGTATATTTGTACGAAAACCAGTCAGCTCGACCGGAAGTGTATTTAGCTGATGCCAGTATTATTATCAGACCCTCCGAGGAAGAAGGTTATAACCTTACTACTATGTTGGACCTTAAAGACCGCGATGTTTTAGTGGAATGTGAAGGTAAATGTTATAGCACAACTTCACGAGCTCGTGGGAAGGTTGAAGTCTTAGAGAAAAAAAACGGTTTTTGGAAAATCGCGGTTGATTCGCCGGATGAACGGTGGTTGGTGGTTTCTCAAAACAATCTTCCTGGCTGGAGCGCGGTTATTGACGGGGAAGCGGCGGAATTTAATACCATTAATTCCGTATTCATAGGCTTGCCTCTTTCCGCGGGACAACACCAAGTAGAATTAAAATACCATTATCCATGGTAGGAAAATGATTGAATGAATAATTTTTCGATAAAAGATTTTTATCAGTCACGAATAGACAAATTGTTTACTGATCAACAGTTCAGGGATCAAATAATCGCTCAAACTGTCTTTCCTGAAAACGAAATTTACCTATCTTTTCCTGAAAGGGAAATTTTTAATAAAATATTCAGCCATTTTTTAGAAGAGGCCGAATTGTCTCTGTCGCTGCTCGATGATATAAAATTTGACCGCGAAAGCAAAATTTTGGAAATCGGCGGAGGAATCGGCTTGGTTTACGCTTTTTTAAAATCGAACGGTTACAAAATCTATGGTCTGGAACCTTCGGAAGCGGGTTTTAGCAATTATTATGACACAGCCATACATTTGTTCAGGGTGTTGGAAATTGACTCCGCAACATGGTATTCTTATTTGGCGGAAGAAAGCGAAAAAATTGGGGAGGAGTTTGATATAGTGTTTTCAAATAATGTGTTCGAACATATTTTAAACCTAAAACTAACCCTTGATGCTTTAAAGAGAGTTTTGAAGCAAGATGGCGTGATGGTACATAATACCGTCAATTATTTATTCCCATACGAGCCGCATTTCAAAATATTTTTAGTTCCTTTTTGGCCGAGGTTGACTACTTTGTTTCGACCGGATTTAAAAAAATCGACTCTGTGGAAGGGTCTCAATTTCATCAATACTTTTAAAATGAGTAAAATGTGCCGTTTAAGCGGGTTGGATATAGAGTACGACAGAAACGCCTTGCTAAATACCTTTAAACGACTAGAAAATGACGGGGAGTTTGCAAAAAGACAACGGCGGTTTATTCCGGTCCTAAAATTTTTAAAATATAGCGGGTTGATAAAAACGTTAAAATATTTCCCGGCTTGTTTGACGACCCCAATGAGATTTCAATTAAAAAGAAAGTAGAACATGAGCTTTGCAAAAACAATTATTGATAAGCTCGCGGGTAATTCCAAGATTTTTACTTTTTTAAGAAAAGTTTTGGAAATAAATTTTATAGTTCAAAAAAGACTAGTAAAAAAGTATTTTGGTGATGTGGCTTCGCAAAAAGTTTTAGATATTGGCTGCGGCACAGGTGAATTTGCGGATTTGTTTAAAAAAGCGGATTATTACGGTGTTGATATTTCAGAGGACTACATTGCTTTTGCAAAAAGGAATAAGCCTGGAAAGTTTAGTGTCATGGACGCAACCCAACTTCAATTTCTTGACAATGAGTTTGATAAAGTATTAATAATGGCGATCCTTCACCACCTTGACGATGAAACAGTAAAGAAAGTTTTAGCAGAAGCAAAGAGGGTTGTTAAACCGGGCGGCCAGATTTTAATAATGGAAGACGCAAAGATAAAAAGCCTGTTAAATTTTATTACAAAACCACTTCAGTCACTAGATAAGGGAGACTATATAAGAAATGCTAAAGAATATACGTCACTAGTCGCGCTTTATTTTGAAATCGAAAAACAGGGGGAGTTTCGTAGCGGCGCGATTACATACGCGTACTTTTTGGCTAGATAACAATCAGAATATAGTTGCCCAATTTGCGTGCGGGACATGTAGTTGCCCCATTCATGGGGCCAGGAAAGCTCGATAAATCGAGCAACTACAATAATCAGGCAACAATAATAATAGATAATTTATGGGCTTTAACGGAAAATTTACTGATCAGAATAGACCGGATTTATCTTTGGTAATTTTGTGTTATAAAGCTCGAGAATATACAAGAGATTTTGTCGTGAAGGTGATAGAAGTTTTAGAAAAATATAATATTCATGACTATGAATTGATTTTGGTGGGAAACTATATCGAAGGAACCGGCGATACGACACCTCAAGTTGTCGAGGAACTTTCCAAACAATATCCAAAGGTTTTTCACGTCGCCAAACCGAAAAAAGGGATGATGGGTTGGGATATGAAGTCGGGGTTTGAAAAGGCTCGAGGGAACTATATCGCGGTCATCGATGGCGACGGTCAAATGCCGATTTTCGATATTATCCGAGTATATCATAAGATCCGGGAAGAAAATTTGGATATGGTAAAGACGGTACGACTTGTCCGAGGAGATGGAGTTTTACGACGTTTTATATCTTTTGTTTATAATTTATTTGCCAGATCGTTTTTTCCGGGTATTGCCGGCCGCGATATAAATGCTAAACCAAAAATATTTCGGCGAAAAGTTTTTGAAAAATTCAATCTTACTTCTGATGACTGGTTTATCGACGCAGAAATAATGATCCATGCTCGCAGGCATAAAATAGAAGTGAGGGAAATCCCGACGGAATTTTTAGGGCTTGTCGGCAGAAGATCATTTATCAGCTTGAAAATATCTTTGGAATTTATAAAGAACCTGATTGTTCATCGTTGGAGAGAGTTTTTTCGGAAGTAGATCTGTGTTATAATTCTTTCATTAGCCAAACATCAATGAAAATTCTCATAACAGGAATAACAGGGTTTGTGGGTAGCCATCTGGCGGATTTTATTTTGGAAAATTTTCCAACGGCCGAAATCCATGGTATTAAGCGTTGGCGATCAAAAACGGAGAATGTCAGCCATCTGGATGGGAAAATAAAATATCACGAGTGTGATATAAAAGACGCCCATAATGTTTACGAGGTTATTGAAAAATCAATGCCTGATAAAATTTTTCATTTGGCCGCGCAAAGCTATGTGCCGGCCTCTTGGGATTCTCCGGCAGAGACATTTACAACAAACGTTGTCGGGCAGGCGAATTTATTTGAAGCTGTTAAAAAATTTAAAACCGGCGGGCTGGATCCGGTTATTTTAATCGCCGGATCTTCCGAGGAATATGGCAAGGTCCTGCCCGATGAACTGCCGATAAAAGAAACCAATCCGTTTCGCCCACTTTCACCTTACGCCGTCTCGAAGACTGCTCAGGATTTGATGGGATACCAGTATCATGAGTCTTATGGAATGAAAATAATCCGTTCGCGAGCGTTCAATCACTCCGGTCCACGGCGGGGAGAGGTATTTGTGGATTCGAATTTTGCCAAACAAGTCGCCGAGATCGAAAAGGGGAAAAAGGAACCGATAATTCGACATGGAAATTTAGAAGCTATTCGGGATTTTACAGATGTTCGTGACATGGTGCGAGCATATTGGTTGGCTACAGAAAAATGTGAACCGGGCGAGGCGTATAATATTTGTTCGGGTAAGGGTTACCGAATCCAAGAAATACTGGATACGTTGGTGGAGATGTCAACAAACAAAGATATCAAACTGGAACAAGATCCAGCCCGAATGCGCCCATCCGACGTTCCGGTTTTAACAGGTGATTGCCAGAAGTTTACAAAAATTATCGACTGGAAGCCAGAGATAGACTATTTAAGCAAAACTCTTAAAGACACGCTTGATTACTGGAGAGAAAGAGTATGAAAATTTGTTATTTAACACGGTCACTTGATGTCAAAATTGGCGGTTTGGACAGGTATTCTTGCGAGGTTATCGACAGGATTCATAGAAAGGAAGGAGTTGAGACTGTGGCATTGGTTGAGAAATTAACAAATAAACCTTACGAGAAAGCGGTACTTAAAAACGTGTCAGGAAATTTCTGGCAGATTTTTTATAATATTTTCGTTGCGCGCAAAGAAATAAAAAATTGCGATGTTATCCACGCAATGGATCTGTTTCCTTATGGATTGATCGCGGTGTTTGCCAATATTGGTTTCAAAAAGAAACTGATTATAAACGGTGTTGGCACAGATTCGGTTGTGAGATTGGATCGGTTGATTTTAGGAACGATTTTAAAATGGGCATATAAACAAGCCGATAAAGTTTTATGCATCTCGGAATATACGAGAAAACGAATTTTGAAAAAAGTGCCAGGGCTAAAAAATTTGGAAGTTGTTTATTTGGGGGTTGAGTATGAGAAGTTTACAAATCACCCCCATCTAACCTCCCCCATCAAAGGGGTGGAACAGGAACGTGGGCCGATTTTAGTTGGAGTGGGGCAGCCGAAGAGGAGGAAGGGTTATCATGTTGCGATTCGAGCTTTGGGTAAATTGAAAGAAAAGTATCCGAATTTCCTATATTATATAGTTGGGCTTCAAGCGATAACAAAATACGTCGAACAGTTAAAACAATTAGCAACAGATTCCGGAATTTCCGACAATGTGGTATTTTTGGAAAATATTTCTGACAAACATTTGATTGTTTTGTATCATATCGCCGATCTATTTTTATTACCGTCAGTGAATATCGGCCAGCATTTCGAGGGTTTTGGGTTGGTGTTTTTGGAGGCAGCTTCCGCCGGCTTACCAGGCATTGGTACGAAGAACTGTGGGATTGAGGAAGCGGTGAAAAACGGACAGACGGGGATATTGGTTGAGCAGGAGAATGTCGAAGAAACTGCCACAGCGATTGATAAATTATTAAGTGATAAAGAATTGCGGGAAAAGATGGGAAGGGAAGCAAAAAAATTTGCGGCAACGATGAATTGGTCGGTTACTGTAAAAAAATATTTAAGTTATTATCAATTTTGAGTAACGAGGGGCACCATCGCAGACTTCTAGCGAGGGCGCCTCTCGGATTCGGAGTTATGAGCAATATTGCAGGTTTAGCAAAATTGGCATATGGCATGAAATTCATCCGAGACGTCGGCATTCTTCAGCTTGGAAAAGCTGTGGCTTTGGTGGTTGGATTTGTCGGCTCGGTAGTATTTGCGAGGATCTTGGGACCCGAAAATTATGGGCTTTATGCTATTGTGGCGGCTTTTGCCGGGATTGTTTCTTCATTTATAAACTTTGGGGTATGGTCCACAACCGTGAATCTCATTTCCAAAGCGATTGGCCGTCAAGATCGTGAGGAAGTAAGAAATATTATAATTTATTTTTTGAAAGTAACCCTGCTCGTTACCAACGTTCTTTGGTTGTTAGTTGTTATTTTCGCGCCACAACTTGTAACTTTGGTTTACGGTGATGTTTCACTCGCTAATTTTTTACGGTTAAATGTGCTGGTGAATATTTCAGCCGTATCGTTTTTGTTACTCTCGCTTACTTATCAAGTTTTTCGAAATATTACCAAACTTATTTTTTTGGAAACCACTAAAAAAATATTGGCTGTCAGCGTGAGCATAATTTTTGTTGCAGCGGGGTTTGGCGTCGCGGGAATATTTTATGGTCTGCTTATTACAGAATTAATTTTTTTAATAGTCTCGATAGTTTTATTATCACGAATAGCAAACAGTTTCCCATTGTTTCCGAGTTTTGAGGAAGTTGTCAAAAATTTTTGGCAGGTTAGGATTTCAAAATATTTAAAATTTAGCCTACAAATCGCGGCTGATAAAAATTTAAACAATTTTGTTGTTGATGCGCCAACTTTTATGTTAGGGATTTTATCCACCCCTGAACAAGCCGGACTCTTCAAAGTGGCGCATAGTATTGGAACATTGCCAAAAATATTTTCTTCCAATATCTCGCGATTGTTGGCAACGGTTTTTCCTTTAAAAGATTCTCAAGATCCAGGTTCACTTAAAATCTATTATAAGAAAGTAGCCAAGTGGGGGACAATGCTTACTTTTGGTATGGTCGCCGCGGTTTTTATAGGCACGTTACTTTTTTTCCGTTTGCTGTACGGGCAAGAGTATTTACCGGCACTACCCGCCCTTTACATTGTGTTAGGAACAAATTTGTTACTGGGATACGCTGTAAGTTTTTCGCCGGTTATTCGTACCATGAAAAAAATGGCTGCTTCTATCGGACTAAACGTCTTAGCGCTCATCTTAACTATTCTTATCGGGCTAATAGCAATCCCAAAATTTGGAGCTTTAGGCGCCGCTTTTTCGATGTTTGGTTGGTTTTTTGTTTCAATTATATTAATATTTAAAATTGAAAGCTGGCTGAAAAGCTAATTTACTGTCATCGCGATCCGTCCGCCGCGGCGGACGGAGAAGCAATCTTTAGGAATCTTGAGATTGTTTCGTCACTAACGCTCCTCGCAATAACATATAATGATATGAAAGAATCAATTATTCATAGAGGAATCGAGAAGTTCAAGCGGACTTTTTTTCCACTTCGGCGGTATGAGTATTTATTTCAGACGATTAGAGATCGAAGGTGCAAAAGGATAATGGAGATTGGAACCTGGACGGGAAAGCGGGCAGAACAAATGATTGAGGCGGCGGGAAACTATCACCCTTCGGCAAATATTTTTTACTATGGATTCGATTTGTTTGAACTGCTTACGGAAAAACTGAACGAAGAGGAATTTTCCAAACGACCACCAACTGAAGCGGAAGTAAAAGAACGGCTCTTCAAAACCGGAGCAAATATAAACCTATATAAAGGTTTTACTCACGAAACAATGCCTCCTTTGGTTGGACGCTTGCCGAAAATGGGTTTAATCTATATTGATGGTGGGCATAAAGTCGAAACAATAGAAAATGACTGGAAATATTCAAAAGAATTTATGGATGGGAATACAGTTGTTATCTTTGACGATTATTATCACAAATACGATTCAGTGGGCTGCAAGAAGGTGGTTGAAAAGATTGATAAAGAAAAATATAACGTAGAGATATTGCCTAGGCGCGATCGAGTGATTACTCCCTGGTGGAAACTTCTTGAAATAAATTTTGTAAGGGTTACAAAAAAAAGGCAATGAGATTGCCTTTTTTTTGTTTCTAGTTCGTATCTTCTCGACTAGGCTAGAGTCTCGTTCGAAGAATATTAATAACGTCCTCCCCGGATTTTCCTCGCAATGACATTAAATTAGAGTTTTGTAATTCAACCTACTTTTACAATGGGACCAATAGAATTCACCCCTCCCAACCTCCCCTTGTAAAAGGGAGGAGGACAAAGAAACCTATCCTCAACAGGCGAGGAGGACAAGACAGCCTCTCCTCTAACTTCCTCCAAAATTGGAGAGGGGAAATAAAGAGTGTTTGTTACTGTCCCTTACCGGTCAGCACTATATTTATCGTTTTCAAAAGTATTCCTAAATCTAAAAGTGTAGAGCGGTTTTTAACGTAGTACAAATCATATTGAAGTTTTTCCATAGAGTCTCCTGCCGAGGCTCCGTATTTGAAATTTACTTGCGCCCAACCAGTAAGCCCCGGTTTGATTAGATGTCGTTCGTCGTAAAAGGGGATATTTTGTTTTAGTTCCTGAACAAATTCTGGACGTTCCGGGCGCGGTCCAACCAAACTCATCTCTCCACGGAGAACATTGATTAGTTGAGGAATTTCGTCGAGTCGCGATTTACGCAAGAATTTTCCCACGCGCGTCACTCGTGGATCATCGGGAGTGGCCCATTGTGCGCCATTAATTTCCGCGCCCACTTTCATTGAGCGAAATTTCATAGCCGGGAAAACGTATCCGGCTTTGCCGACGCGATTCTGTTTAAAAAGCACCGGTCCTTTAGAGTCGATTTTTATAACTAACGCGATAAACGGCGTTAAGGCTAAACCCAAAATTCCCATAATGATTGCGATAGTAACATCACTACCTCTTTTTGTGACTTCATAAAATCTTTTTTCCCCCTCGGCGATATTTTCCAAAAACCATATTTGCCCGATAGTGGTTACGGGAATTTTCCCGATTAGTCGTTCATAAAAAGCCGGTAAATCAAAATATCGGATTCCTAGAAATAAATTTTTATAAAATTGCGAAACTATCTCTGGTAAGCGATGGAGCTCCAAAGAGGTGACAACCGTATTGATATGTTTTTCAACCAGGATTTTATTTAGATTCAGATCGTTTAAACCGCTTTCGTTTTCGTTTTTTGGATCGATTAAAATATGTTCGGCTACTTGGTAGCCTAAATGAGGTTTTGCTTTTAGCTCGGAAATTAAATTTTGCATTTCATCACCCTCCCCGATAAACAAAACATTATTTTGAAAAGCCTCCGAAGCTGTCAGTTGGTTGTAAGCGCGTCGCCAAGCGACAAATAGCAAACTGAAAATTATAACGAATAAAAAGTAAACCAAAAAAGGACGGATCGAAAACAATCGGGAGGAAAAAATATAAAAATAAACCATTCCCATTACTCCCACCACTATTAGCGTACGGAAAATTAAAGTGTAAAAGTTGATGTCATTCTTGGTTTGTTTAGGGTCGTACAGTCCAGAAATATAAAAAGAAACCAGCCATAGTATAAATAGTACTGTAAATGGCCAAAAGTGGATTTGCCATGAGTGGATGTTAAAAGCGTTGTAATAACGGATCGTCAAAACAATAAGCAGAGACAGATAAAAAAGCAGGATGTCGCCTATATATAGAATTAATCGTTTGATTTGTGTTAAGACATCACTCATAATTCAATTTATAGTGTAGTATAGATTGGCTTCCCTGACAACTATAAGGAATTGACCGATTAGGCTTTAGTTGATAGAATTTTTAATATGGCAAGAATAACCACATCACGAACTCTAGAAAGTCTTAGGAGCCTTATAGTGTTTCTGCTTTATGCTTTGCTTATTACCCCATTTTTATTTTCTTCTAGATTTTTCTTTCCTTTCATTTCCACTAAAACTTTCTATTTTCGTTTAATGGTTGAGATCGCCTTGGTTTTGTATATTGTTTTGGCTATAGCCGACAAACGGTTTCGTCCAAAGATTACCAAACTTTCCGTAGCGATTTTTATTTTACTTGGAGTTTTTATCGTCACATCTCTTCTTGGTATAAATTTTTATCGTAGTTTCTGGGGGAACACCGAAAGAGGAGAGGGTTTGCTTACTTTTTCACACGTGATTGCTTATTTTGTCATGCTCACCGGCATGTTGCAGGAACGTAAACAATGGGAGCGATATTTTTTTGCATCGATATTTGTCAGTTTGGCTATTTCTTTGTACGCAATGCTCCAAAAATATGGAGCTACGTTTGTCGTCTCGGGCGACGTTTCTCGTATTTCCGGAACGATAGGCAATGCTTCTTTTTTTGGCGGGTACCTTATTTCAAATATTTTTTTAGCGCTGTGGTTGGTGTTGACGCGTCGGCCCGGTTGGCAAAAAATTATTTTATGGTCGATTATAATTTTTGAGATAATAATTTTAAACGCCACCAAAACTCGTGGGGCGATTATTGGAATGGCGATCGGGGTTTTTTTAATGCTTTTATTTAGCGCGATAACAGCTGGCCGAAAAAAGATTAGGGTGTTTACAGTTGGGGTGTTGTTGGGGTTGGTATTATTTTCCTCCTTATTGTTTGTGTTCAAAGATAGTTCTTTAGTAAGAAGCATGGGAGGGTTGCAACGAGTTACCGAAATTTCTCGTGGAGATATTACCACCGAATCACGGTTGCTAACCTGGGAGGCCTCCTGGAACGGTTGGAAAGATAGATTTTTTACGGGTTATGGGTATGAAAATTTTAATATTGCTTTCAATAAATATTTTCCGGCGGAAATCTTCCGTGATGCCGGTTCGCAAATTTGGTTTGACCGCGCTCATAATGTGTTTTTTGAAATCTCGGTAACCAGTGGGATTTTTGGAATCCTTACTTATTTATCTTTATTTATTTTTGCTTTTTGGTTTTTGTTTAAACATTATCGAGAAGATCCGGAAAACAACAAGCGAACATTTATAATATTTTTTGCTTTACTGGTAGCGTATTTTTTTCAAAATCTGTTCGTGTTTGACACTTTGGGGACATACATCTCATTTTATTCAATCCTTGCCTTTATAGTGTTTTTACAGTTTGCGCCGAAAGCGCCGGATAAGAAAATAAAAATTCAAAAAGGATCACAACCGCAATACGAACTAGGAAGCGCAAATTCAGCGATCGCCACAGTATTAGTCATCGGGTTGATATTTTCATCGTATTTTTTTGTTTTCAAACCAGCGCGAGCGAACCTCGATATTACAGAATCCCTACGAGCAGTAATGGAGCAACGGTTTAGCGATGTTTTAGATAATTACAAGAAAGTTATTGACGCGGGAACTTACGCCAATGAAGAAGCGAGGCAAAAGCTGGGTGAAGCGATGATTCAGTTTCGTGGTGAGGAAGGGATATCGGATGAGGCAAAACAACGCGGGTTTCGTTTCGCGGTGGACGAGTTACGGAAATCAATCGAGCTCGCACCCCAAGACGCACGGAATTATTTATTTTTAATGGCCGTCTACAACAATTTTCCGGCAAACGATCCGGGGTTGCGCGAAGAAGTTATTCGTTTAGGGAAAGAAGCTTTGAAGCTTTCGCCGACCCGTCCGCAGATTTATTTCGAGATGGGTCAGGCGGCCTATAGTTTGGGAAGACTTGCCGAAGGAATAAGCTATTTTGAAAAAGCGGTGGAGTTAAATCCTGTTCCGGCAGAGTCGCATTGGAATTTATCGCTTGCTTATATTTTGTCCGGTCAGACAGAGGCTGGGTTGGCGGAAATTGAATATATTTATAAAGTAGATAGAATTAGTAAAATTTCTTATTCTAGTATTAGAAATATGATTCAGATTTTAGGGCAACGTGGGGTGCTAGAGCCCTTACCTAGATTTTACGAGAAGTTGATTGAGCATAGTCCCAATGACGAGGCGTTAAGGAAAGATTATCAAAATTTGTTGGAGATGATAAGATAATCTCAACAAGCAAATTAAAAAAACCTCGCTTGAAAAAGCGGGGTTTTTGACGCCATCTTTATCTGCTCGACATTCCAAGTTGATCAAGTAGACGTTTTTTTGACTTAAATCACTATTTTATGTATAATAAGTACATATAAAAAAGTTTTCGAAATAAAAATCAAAGGTAAATATGGCTCTCTCCACCGAGGTAATTAAAGAGGTTATAACGGAAAACGATTTGGTCCCAAAAGATCAGCTTTTAGATTTGGAAAAACAAGCAAATGAGAAAAAAGTACCGCTGGAGCGGTATTTAATAGTCAAAAAGGCGATTAACGAAGACCAACTAGCCACTTCATTAGCCAAAAAGTATAAAGTTGATACGGTTGATTTGAAAGAGGAAAAAATCGATCAAGCGGTATTGAGTCTTATCCCGGAGCCAATCGCCAGAAGGCACCGAGTAGTGGCCTTTAAGAAAAAAGGGAAAGAGCTTTTTGTGGCAATGTTGGATCCTGATGATTTGCAGACGCGGGAATTTATAAAGAAAAAGACCGATTTTGAAGTGGTACCTTTTTTGCCGACTTTTTCCGGTTTCGATTTTGCTCTTTCCAAATACCATACTTCTTTAAAGACCGAATTTGAAAATATAATGAAGGACCGTAAAGATGGTTTTTTTGACAAAGAAGAAGATAAAGGTAGTGAGGATTTAGAAAAAATGGCCGAAGAGATCCCGGTAGTGAGAGTGGTAGAAACACTTTTGGAATACGCCATGTTTGAAAATGCGTCTGACATCCATATTGAGCCACAAGAAAAAGAAGTGATGGTTCGTTACAGAATCGATGGGGTTTTACATGATGTTATGACTCTTCCAAAAGTTATTTTACCGGCTTTGATTGCGAGAATAAAGGTGTTATCGGCTTTAAAAATCGATGAGCACCGACTACCTCAAGACGGACGGTTTAAGATTGAAAAAAATAATCGTAAGATTTCTTTTCGTGTTTCCACAATCCCGATTTTTGATGGAGAAAAAATTGTTATGCGGCTTTTGGAAGAGGGGGCGACTGCCCTTACCTTGGAGCAGTTGGGATTTACAGGGAAAGCTCTGGATGATATTAAAAGGAATTTAAAGAAACCTCACGGTATGACTTTGGTAACCGGGCCAACCGGTTCCGGAAAGTCGACAACTTTGTATACTGTTTTGAGTTTGCTAAATACGAAAAAAGTTAACATTTCAACGATAGAAGACCCGATAGAATACCGTGTGCCGGGTGTAAACCAAATGCAAGTGAATCCAAAAATTGAGCTGACATTTGCCCGCGGGTTGCGAGCGCTACTGCGACAAGATCCGAACATTATTATGATCGGAGAGATCCGCGACAATGAAACCGCGGAAGAAGCGGTCCATGCCGCTATGACCGGGCATTTGGTTTTATCGACATTACACACCAACAGTTCGGCAGGCGCCTTGCCTCGACTTTTAGACATGAACATTGAGCCTTATCTAATCGCTTCAACCGTAAATAATATAATCGGCCAACGTTTAGCAAGAAAACTATGCGAGCACTGCAAAAAAAAGCAAAAGATAGAAAAAAAAGCTCTCGAAGGCCTGGAAAAAGATTTCAATCTTAAACGCCTAATGGAAGTAATGAAAAGAGAGGGAGTGATTATCGGAACACACAAAGATCTGGGTGATTTGGAATTTTATAAAGCTGTCGGGTGTGAAAAATGCGGAGAAACCGGTTACAAAGGCCGGCTCGGAATTTTTGAAGTTTTACCAATTAGTGCCGAGATTATGCGGCTGATTTTAATAAAAGCCTCCAGCACAGAGCTGGAAAAAGTCGCGGTCGCTGACGGGATGGTTTTGATGTGGCAGGATGGGTTTATTAAAGCTCATCAAGGTTTGACAACTATTGATGAAGTGATGAGGGTAAGTCGAGAATAATATGGAATTTTTGTATAAAGCCCGAAGCAAAGAGGGTAAAATTGAAAAAGATGTGATTGAGTCGCCTTCTCGCAAAGATGCTGTTTCAGAACTGAAATCTCGCGGGATGATTCCGCTTTTGATACAAGAAAAAAAATCGTCCGGATTGCATTTTCCAAAACCAACTTCTTTATTCGGTCGGATTTCTTTGGACGAGAAATTGACTTTTATAAAAAATTTATCAGTGATGATTAAATCCGGTTTGGTGGTTCCTAAAGCTTTGAGAATATTGTCACGACAAACTACCAATGAAAAATTTCAGAAAGTTTTAACGGAAATGTCACGGGGGGTGGAACAAGGAGTGTCGTTGTCACAATCCTTTGGAAAAAGAAGTGATATTTTTTCTGGACTTTATGTGAGTTTGGTTGAAGTCGGAGAAGCGGGCGGAAACCTAGAACAGAGCCTTGATTATTTAGCAACATTGTTGAAAAGGCAGTCAGACTTGATAAGAAAAACCAAAGGAGCGCTAATGTACCCGTTTGTAGTTTTGGCAACGTTGGTTTTGGTTGGGATTTTAATGTTTATTTTTGTTTTACCAAAACTTACATCGACTTTTACGGATCTTTCCGTGGAACTACCAATTTTGACTAGGGTTCTTGTCGCGACGGTAGATATTTTTTCACGATTCGCGATTTTGATTATTATTGGATTTATCGGTTTAGTCGCTGGATCGATATATTTTTTACGAAGTGAAACTGGCGTCAAGTATTTACACAATTTTATTATAGCTGCCCCGGTAATTTCCGGGATATCTCAAAAAATAAACATGGCTCGGTTTACTTTGGTTTTAGGGTCACTTTTAAAAAGTGGGATGCAAATCGTCGGGGCGTTGCAGATAGCCTCCAAGGGCATGCAAAATATCTTTTATAAAAAAGCGGTTGAGGAAGCCGCGGAGAAAGTGAAAGTTGGCGTACCACTTTCACAAGTTTTGGAAAAATATTCAAAATTGTTTCCAGCGTTAGTGGTACAAATGATTAAGGTTGGGGAAGAGTCGGGGACAATGGAGAATGTTTTGAAGGAAGTAGGAGAACACTACGAGGAGGAAGTTGACCAGGTAATGAAAAATATGTCATCTATTATCGAGCCGCTTTTAGTTGTGATAATTGGGGCCGTGGTTGGAGTGATTGCCGTGGCTCTTATCATGCCGATTTATTCAATAACGCAAGCGATCTAACCCGATCCTAATGATCTGAATTTTACGCGAATGACATGAACAATAGAACCCGAGCCTTCATATAGTATTATCGGTTTTATGTTTAAAATTTAGAAAGAACTCGCAAGGTTCTGTCGCGAGAAGCAATGCGCAAATCGTTTGGAATAATTATTCAAAAATGAGGGTGTGGACTGCCTAAGAGAAGTAGAATTAAAGGATATAGAGACTGGATATCCAAGAGGTAATATTGCGGATTTTTTGATAACAGATAAAATTATCGTTGATTTGAAAGCTAAAAAGTACATATTAAAAGAAGATTCTTATCAGATGCGACGATATCTAAAAAGTGCTGATATAGAACTGAAAAGGATAGTTAGTTTTAGTGATTTGTATTTAAAAACAAAAAGAATGCTCAATAGTAACTTTTCTGGGAATTCGGATACATTCGGGGATTCGGATCGGGACAAGGGGTTTACTTTAATTGAGACTGTAGTCGGTGTCGCCTTGGTGACTCTGGTGTTTGGGGGGCTTTTTGTTGCTTTGCAAGGAAGTTTAAGGCTACTAAACCAGTCACGAATCATTACAACAGCTCAGGCCCTAGCGACTGAAAAAATGGAATTAATAAAAAATCTTCCTTACAATGATGTCGGTACTATTTCTGGAATCCCGCCAGGGTTGTTACCCCAAGAGGAGTATGTTGTGAGAAATGATGTATCATATTTAGTTCGTACAAAAATAATATATATTGACGATCCGTTCGATGATTTGTCCCCTACGGATACTTTAGCAACCGATTATAAACAAGCTAGAGTAGAGATCAATCCAATAAATTCAAATCTCGGAAGCAAAAACCCGGTAACTTTTATTTCCAACATTTCTCCAAAAGGAATAGAAACAACTGCCGGGGGAGGAACGCTTTCTATTTTAATTTTCAACTCTTTAGGTGAGCCAGTACAGTCAGCAGAAGTAGTAATTCAAAAAAACAACGCAGCCCCATTTGTTGACATCACAACCTATACAGATTCTTTTGGTCGAGTGATTTTACCAGGAGCGCCAGAATGCACGGAATGTTATTTTGTTTCGGCTACCAAATCTGGATATTCTATCGATCGCACTTATACCGACGCTGAAGTGGCGAATCCTGACAAACCTTATTTAACGGTTTTAGAAGGACAACTCACGGAACAAAGTTTTGGAATCGACCTGCTTTCAAATTTGACGATTAGTTCGTTTGGGGCAAGAGGGGCTGGTTTTCCACCGCTTCCAGGGGTAAATTTTCATCTACGCGGTTCTAAAATAATTGGAACAGATGTTTTGGGCGATCCAGTTTATGAATATGATCAAAATCTTTCGACGGGCGGAGGCGGAGGCGTGACGGTTTCGGGGCTAACTTGGGGGAGCTATGATTTAACCTTGGAAAATTCGCCAACCTTAGATTTGGCCGGCACGAACCCACAGTTATTGGCTTTGGTTCCGGCTGGACAAATGGTATTTTTGGATTTTTCTGTGGCGCCTGATACAACACACTCACTTTTAGTGAAAGTATCCGACAATTCTACTTCGCTTGCCGATGCGCAAGTTCGAGTGTTTAACGTCGGTCTTGGTTATGATCAGACTCAGAGTTCAGGAAATTTAGTCGACCCCGATGCCGGACAAGCATTTTTTTCAGGTCTAACACAAAATTCGTATGAAGTCGAGGTAACGATAGCCGGTTTCGCGTTAGCTTCCATCACAGTCCAAGTAGAAAATGATGTTGTGGAAGAAATTATTTTAAGTCCGGAATAGTATGATAAAGATGAAAAATGGTTTTACCTTAATAGAGACTGTTATTGTTATCGGTGTTTTCGTTTTGGTGATCGGTGTTATACTGTCGTTTGTATTTTATTTTTATAAAACAGAAAGGTTCGCGCTTGGGGCAGCGGTAGCTATTGATGAAACTAGAAAAGGACTTGATACGGCTGTGAAAGAAATTCGTCAAGCGCGTGAATCAGAGGCGGGAAATTTTACCTTGGAACAAGCCGATGATTATGAGTTGGTGTTTTATAGTAATATTGATGGAGATAATCGAGTAGAGAGAGTGCATTATTTTTTAGATGGAACGGATTTTAAAAAAGGAGTAGTTGAACCGTCGGGTGTGCCAGTGAATTATTCTGGAGCAGAAACTGTTAAAACCTTGGCGCAATATGTCGTATCTTCAACCACCCCAATTTTTACTTATTATAACGGAGATTGGCCGGTAGATACTGTTAATAATCCGTTATCAACCCCGGCAAATTTAACTGAAACCAAAATGATTTTGATTAAATTCCAAGTTGATTTAAATCCAATTTCTGCTCCGGAACTTTATGAATTAGAGGCTTTTTCACAAATTAGAAATTTGAAAGAAAATCTTTGATTAATGTCAAAATTAAAAAATAAAAATCAAGCTGGGATAGTGTTGGTTTTGACCGTAGTCTTTGGGGGGATTTTGGCGACGGTTTTAGTAAGTTTAACCGGGTATTTTATCTTTCAATATAAAGCCGGGCTGCAAAAGGTCTCGTGGGCGTCTGCTCTGGAGATTGCAGAGGTTGGCGTGAATTACTATCGTTGGCACCTTGCCCACGCTCCTGATGACTACCAGGACGGCACAGGGGCTGCTGGTCCGTATGTCCATACCTATTCAGACCCGGAAGCCGGAGAGATTGGAAGTTTTTCGTTGAATATAATTCCACCAGAAGCAGGCTCGACAATTGTTACCATTGAGTCTACCGGTTGGACCAATCGGCATCCCAAAGTGACACGCACAGTAAAGGTTCGGTACGGGATTCCATCAGTTGCACAATATTCTTTTCTTTCTGATGCTAGTTCTTGGTACGGGGGCTCTATTACTGTGAATGGAAGAATCCATTCAAATAATGGAATTCGAATGGACGGCACAAATTTATCAACCGTGAATTCTCATAAAGAAACCTATATGTGCGGCTCTGAAACCGGCTGCTCACCGCCGCAAACAAAAGACGGCGTTTGGGGCGCGGGGGGAGATTCAGCTTTGTGGCGGTTCCCGGTAACAAAAATTGATTTTGATTCTATTACAGCGGACCTCGCTACAGTTCGTCAGACAGCAATTGATTCGGGTACCCGATTTACAGCATCAGGTGGTTTTGGGTATCACACAGTGTTTCAATCAAACGGCACCGTGGATGTTTATCGAGTCACAGGAACCCGTACCCGCCGAGGTTATAACAATGGCTCGTGCATGAATTTACCGGAGCGGATCTGGAACCAAAATTATATTGGGAGCTATGATTTATCATCTGATAATATTTTTTTCTTTGAAGATGATGTTTGGGTAGAGGGGATAGTCTCGGGTCGAGCGACTGTAGTTGCTGCCCATTATCCTTTTGATAGTGAGGATACCAAAATCTGGATACGTAATAACATTGTTTACGATGTGAAAGACGGTAGTACTGTTTTGGGGTTAATCTCCAAAGATGATATTTATTTTGTTTTAGATATTCCCGATGATTTTAAAATTGACGCCGCGATGATTGCGCAGGACGGGCAGATTATCCGTCATAGTTATGGGTATTGGTGGTTATGTAGTTCGTATTCAAATGCCATGCGTAACAGTTTGAGTATTTACGGCTCGATTATGTCAAAGGAAAAATCCTATTGGAATTATGGGTCGTATTCAGGATTTTATACCAGAACTGTGAATTATGATTCAAATCTGTTTTATCTTCCACCACCTTATTTCCCAACTACAGGTGAGTATGAATTTATCTCGTGGGAAGAACTATAGGGCAAAGAATTTGGATCTTGCGGTTTTTGCTTTAAAGTCCTACAATATAGATAATAAATAAAAATGTTAAACTTTTTCTCGAAACAAAAATCAGCAATAGGGTTGGATATATCAGACACCATGCTACGCTTGATGCAGTTGGAAAAACAGAGTAGTGGTTTTTTTCCGTCGGCTTTTTCTGAAGTTCCACTTACAAAAGGGATAATCCAAGATAGTATTATAAAAAATCCTGAGCAACTCACCAAGAGTATTTTACGAGGCATAAATCAGCCAGTATACGGAAAATACGATTCTTCTTTTGTCGCTGTATCGTTGTCAGAGTCAAAATCTTTCGTCCGAGTGATTTCTGTTCCAAAAATGTCAGAAGAGGAGGCTCAAGAGGCCGTTCCGTTTGAGGCCGAGCAGTATATTCCATTGTCAGCTGATCAGGTTTATATGGATTTTCAAATTTTGGAAATGCCTGAGAGCAATGATGGAAAAATGAAAGTGGTAATTTTTGCTACACCAAAAAATTTGGTAGATGAATATTTAAAAGTCGTAAAAAATGCGAAGTTGAAACCGTTTGTCGCCGAGGTTGAATCTGCCTCGGTTGCGCGCAGTCTGATCAGCGAAAGCGAAAATGATACCCCAACTCTTATTTTGGATATTAGCGCGGTCCGGAGCAATTTGGTCATCCATGATTTTGGTTCATTGCAGTTTACATCATCTCTACCGGTTGCGGGAAGAACGCTAACAACTCAAATTTCGCAACGAATGACAATAAGCGAAGAGGAGGCTGAAAAATTGAAACAACAGGTTGGTCTTCTCTCACAAAAAGACGGGGGAAAATTGAAAGAAATTTTAGTCCCGCAATTACACAGTATTGTAGAGGCGGTCAAAAACGCGATTAATTTTTATCGTGAACACTCCGAAGGGTCGCGGGAGATAAAACAAATTTTATTATGCGGAGGCAGTAGTAAATTGAAAGGCTTAACCCAGTTTTTGAATACCGAATTAAGCGAGTCCGGACGCAAAGGAAAGATTGTGGTAAAGATTGGAGATCCTTGGGTAAACGTTTTAAATTCCAATATTAGAAAAGTGCCGCCGATATCAAAATCCGACTCTATAAGTTATACAACTGTGATTGGCTTGGCATTACGGGGGAAGGAGTTTGAATAGCAGAACTTCCTCATCCGCTGAAAGTTTTAAGAAAAATAGTTATATGAAAAAATTAGCCAATTTATTACCAAAAGAGGATCAAAAAGAAATCAAGCTGGTAAATATTACCTCACGGTTGATAAATCTTTTTATTTGGATTTTAATCAGTTTAAGCGTATTAATTTTATTGACTGTTGCAACCAAGTTTTACTTAAGTTCCGAGTCAGGGCGGGTGAATGACCGGATTGTGTTGCAAGAACAGGTTGTAACAAAAGAGGAAAACCAAGAATTAAAACAAAAACTCACCGAGTTCAATACACATTTGGATAATTTGGAGAAATTGTCCGATAGCCACGCTGTTTGGTCGGAGGTGGTGGTAGAGTTGGCAAGGTTGGCTCCTCAAGATATGGCAATTGATTCATTTTTAGCAAACAGAGAAACAGGTCAAATCTCGGTTACAGGTTTTGCGAAGTTACGGGATTCAATCTTGGATTTTCGTAAGAATCTTTTGGAGTCGGAATATTTTGAGGATGTAAATTTTCCACTTGCCAATTTGGTTAAACCAACGGACGCGAATTTTCGTTATAATTTTTTTGTAAAAGAAGATATATTGTTGGAGAGTTCGTAATATATATGTCAAATATTTCCATCAAACAGAAATTTTTTGCAATCGCAGGCGGCGGCCTGGTTGGTTTTTTGATAATTTTGTTTTTGGTAATCAGTCCGTTGTTGAGTGATATTACAGAGCAACATCTGCGTGTGCAGGAGCAAAAAGACCGTTTAAATCTGTTGATTATGGAAGAAGCCAGCTACAATACCGCGCGTGCCGATTTAGAAAAAATTGAACCACGAGTGCAGGAGATAGAAGGATTGTTTCCAGTAAAAGAGAGATTGGTGGGATTTGTTGAGCGTTTGGAGGAAATCGCCCAAAATTTTGAAAGCGATTTTGCGATTACAATTACTGACGTAGCAGAGCAACAAGTTGTTAGTCGTTCTCGGACAACCAAGGAGCAGGAGGTTTATGAAGTTGTGCCCGGGCTAAAAAAAGTTGAAGTTATTCCTTTTGACTTTCAGTTATCCGGCAGTTTTTCAGGGATA
>PFAJ01000062.1 GCA_002773695.1 Candidatus Doudnabacteria bacterium CG10_big_fil_rev_8_21_14_0_10_41_10
AAGCCAGAGTTAATCATCCTGAAATCTTTAATTCACCAAGTTCCTTTCTATCCTATGTGTTCCAAATTAGTTAGATTGACCAGTTTTTTTACCCCTTGCATTGGCCTGAAAATGCGCGTATAATAAAGAATAGTTTTATGTATTTAAGCCTTTTAACTTCTGAAATCAAAGAAAAATGGCTATAGATGAACAACAAAATTTAAATCAAGAAAGCCAAACTAACAATACGCCGCAAGAAGGCGCGCTAGGAGCCCTGGGATCTGTTTGGCTTTTTGTTTGGGATTTTTTGAAAATTTTTCTTATCGCGCTGGCGATTATTATTCCAATTCGCTTTTATCTGTTCCAGCCTTTTATTGTCACTGGACAGTCGATGCTACCCAATTTTGAAGATGGACAGTATTTGATTATCGACGAAATAACATATCGATTTACCGATCCGAAAAGGGGAGAAGTGGCGGTTATCCATTCTCCTCAAGACGATTCACAATTTTTTATTAAGAGAATAATCGGTCTTCCCGGTGATACTTTGGAGATAACTGGCGGCGAAGTAAGAGTGACCAATAGCGACCATCCAAACGGTCTTGTTTTAAAGGAAGAGTATTTAGTTGATAGTGTGGCAACGTTTGGGAATATTCGAGTCAAACTTTCTGAAGGGCAGTATTTTGTGTTAGGTGACAACAGATTGGCCAGTTCTGATTCGAGAGTTTTTGGTCCAATCTCAAGAGATACGATTGTTGGTCGGGTATTTATCAGGGTTTTTCCGTTGGATAAATTCGATAAATTTTCCTCACCGGAATATCAATATTAAATAAATTCAAAGTGTAAAGTGTAAAATGCAAAATGATTGTGTCGCTTCGCGACATAATAAATTGTTAGCTTGAGACGGCAATAGTATTTTAAAATTTTAATTTTTAGTTTTAAATTTTCAAAATGCCAAGATTAAAAAAACAGCAATCAATCGGTGAGGTCAAGGTTATTAAAGATTCGGCTTTTGGAGATTTGATTCCGGGAAGAGGCACCGACCTGGGTTTAGTTGTTTCTAAACTGCATAAAATTTCGCAGATGTTTGGCTATCAGCGCGTGGAAACATCTCCGGTTGAAATTTCCGACCCTTTTGGGAAGAGCAAGGTTGCCAAACTTGAACGAAGAGAATTGATACGTTTAGAAACCGAATCTTCAAAAAAACTTGTTTTACGGCCACACAATTTTTTTAGTATTTTGCGCGCTTATCTAGCCAACGAAATAGATAAAAAAGAGCAGACTACAAAATGGTATTATGTTGAGCCGTCTTTTTATTCTGAAAACGGGACGGTGGCATATAGTCATGAGTTTGGTATGGTAAGTTTTGGAGAACCGTCTGTAATATCCGACGCGCATATGATTAACATGATTCGAACCCTGCTTGATGAACTGGGGATTCTTAACGCAGAGTTTGAGGTTAATAGTAAAGGTTGTGAAAATTGCTTACCTTATTATCACGAGGTACTGCAAGGGTATTTACAACAAAACCGCTATAATTTGTGTGCTACGTGTCAGCAAATTTTATCCAAAGCCGGTACCCCGCAAGAAAATACTCAACGCGAAGATTTATTCAGAGTTTTTTCTTGCGAAACAGGAAGCTGCCAGGAAATTTTAAGTTCCGGCCCACAGATTATTGATCACCTTGATGAGAGTTGCAATAAAAATTTCACACAGCTTTTAGAAGCGTTGGATGAATTGGACATTCCTTACCAACTTAACCCAAAGTTGTTTGAAGATTCAAAATTCTCTCATATATTGTTTAAAGTAAAGTTCCCCGCAAACGCAGAAGACCAAAGTGGCGATGTTCAGTTTGGGGTGGGTGGGCGAAAAAATCTTTATGTGGAAAGATTGAGAGGGCAACCTCTCCCGACTTTGGAATTCTCAATTGACTTAAATAAACTTTTAAATTTGACTAATATCCATGGTCAAACAAAAAAATTAGATCAAATCGCCGATGTATATTTGATCAATCTGGGTGGAATGGCAGTTAAAAAAAGTTTGCGGCTTTTTCGCGATTTGTGGAAAAATAATATTAGCGTAGCCGAACAGTTTGGAGAAAACGGAATTAAAAATCAATTTCGATTGGCCGCAGAAAAAGGGTGCCACCTAGCGTTAGTGGTGGGCCAAAAAGAAGCGATGGAAGGAACAGTGATTTTGCGAGATGTTCGATCCGGCATGCAAGAGGTTTTTGCCGCAGACAGGATTATTGAAGAGGTAAAGAAACGACTGCAGGAGTAAATAATGAACCCGTAACATATAACAAGCCCCGCTTGAAAGAAGAGGGGTTTTTGGCGTGTCTAGACACTTAAGAATGTAACTTTACCGGTATTCGTTGAGTCGTATAATATGTAACTTTACTTACTTCCTTTCTTTTCTCTTTCTGCTCTCGCACTAAGTTTCTAAGCAGGTGAAGATGCCTCACAATATCCTGCTATAGCTGTACCGGGTTAAGACTTAAGTAGATTTCCGTTAATTGCTGTTTTTGTTACTTTGAGATCGACCGACTCTTTAGCAGCCTATGGTAAGGAGTTTGGGGAATGTCATATGTCTTTTTTTAACCGTCCTCTGACTCTTTGCTTGGTTTTCAGCCGCATTACCGGCTGGAAGAAGTTTATGTATAGTTGAAGTGGTTCAGCATACAAGTCATTTAAGATTTCGATCTCGTCAATAGTATCCAGTCGATCATAACCGACAATCTTTCTTACATGGGTCCAGTTCTTTTCTTCTATGTAGGGATTATCATTCTTTTTGCCGGGCATTCCTCCGGTGAATTTAACCCTCTGCTCCAGGCAATATCGATACATTTGCCAGTTGATGAATTCCGAGTCATTGTCTGGGTCAATACCCTTAAGCTTAAAAGGTAATCTATTCTGTATGATTTTTAAGGCTTCCAGGACTTTGGTCCGGGCTTTACCTAAGACAGCGTTCGATTCAGTTCAGCCTGTGTCTAAATCAGTAATATTCAAGGTGGAAATGAAGTCTCCCGTTGTATTCATATCGCAGTGAGCGACAAGATCCAGTTCCGTAAACCCGGGGATCTTTTCATTCCAACGGGACAAGCTGATAGGAATCTGTTTTTTTAACAAGGATCGTGGCTTGGTCGTGCCATGGATAGTACGGATCAATCGTGACTTAAATATCTCTAGTCTGCGATCCATGGTTGTAGCAGATATCAGACGCAGCTTTCTAGTAATCAAATTCGGCACAATCAGTTCCTGACAGCGTTTTAAAACTTCGATTATCTCAGCAACCATGGGCTTTAATCTGACTCCGCAAGGATTGTCTAGGATATCCCAGATTTTCTTTAGATAGTAAATATGTTCGTTGGTGTAAGTTAAGGGACGGTTTTTTCGTTGATTCGATATTTGGCTTGGTAATGCTCCATTCAGAAGCCTTATCGCGTACTTGCGGTTGTAACCAGTGGTAGCGGTAAATTCATTAAGAATTTGATTCTTCCCTAGTTTGTTAACCTGCCGGTATCTACCATAGATTTCTCTTAAGTATTCTTTCCTTGAAGTCATAGACATTGTTTTTATTTGCATAGAAGTGGGGTTAATTTAGGCTCACTTCTATGGTTACATTTTTAATGTCCTAACGATATACCTCATAGTTACATTTTGGATGACTAAATTCGCGCGACTTGATATTTTTTTGAGACACTAGTAGACTGTTTCCGAGCATGAAAACAACGGTGTTTGGTCTTTTGGGGGGTTCGAGTCCCTCCCGCCAGTTCTCGGATAGACTTTCTTGGCTCAGCGTAGATGGGAGATTATGACCAATCGTTTTCGGGCGTGCGGTAGTCGCCAATGAGACACCATCCCTTGAAGGTTGAAAACCGATAAAATTCCAACCGTCCGGCAGGCAAACAAAGAACATCAGCTTGCGCTAATGTCCTTTGTGGCGGGTCCGATCCCGCCTTGGCGGGACGATCTTCTCCGTGACAGGGAGACGTGTTAACCGGGCTACACCACGGGCCCTTATTTTTATGCCAGGGGTCGGAATCGAACCAACGACCTAAAGCTTATAAGTCCTTCGCTCTAACCAACTGAGCTACCCTGGCAAGTTACTATAATTTAATAACCTCTTTAAGGAACTTTCTGCCCTTACCAGTTTTTAAAGACTTTTCCCGCGCTTCTGCTTCTTTCCTTGTTGCAAATAATTCCTTATACACTAATTCCCAAGATCCTTTATTTTTAGTATAGCTTGGAAACTCCCCAGAGTTATATTGCCACAACCTGTTAGCGACACTATCTGTGGACCCTTTATATAATATTCCTTTGGGATTTTGTATTATGTAAACATAATACATGCTTTTGTACCAACGATCCGCCTAGGCGGATTTATGAGTCCCACATTCTACCAACTGAGCTACCATGGTACTACTCCGCTTGGATAACAATCAAGCTACGAAGTGCAGGCGTTTATATACACAATATTTACCTGTCCTTCCGTAGCTTGAGCGGTAGCGAAAGCGAAGGAGGAAGCTACCCTGGCACTGATTATGTACTACGAAAAAGTCATGTTTTTTGTGACAATTTTGTCGCTTGGGGCTTTTGTGCTCGTTTAGTATATTCTCCAGTTTCTATCCGGAGGATTTTTTTATCCACCTACATAAAAAAATGCGGACGTAAACCCGGAGACAAAGATGGTAAAATATTATACAAGACGCTAGCTTGCGTATGGATTGCCTCGGCTTCCGTCTTCCACAGTCGCGACTCCAGGAAACCCCTCGCGATTTTTTAGTCAGCTACGATTTTTCGATAGGCCGCTCTATCTTTGCGTGAAGCTACTGCTACGGAGAATGGATGTTCCGCACGGAGAGCCGGGCATCAGGAGATATTATGGACATAAAAGCCTGCGGACTATGAATTACGAAACTCTCTAACCCCCAGTGTTATTGCGAGTAAAAAAGCGGCAATCTCGTGGTTTTCCCGGGGGATTGCTTCGGCCGGAGGCCTTAACCATGACATGAAATTGGAGTTTCGTAATTCAAGGCTACGGAGATTTATAAGTTATTTTAAACGTTTTTATTTATTTGACCATTTCATAATTTTTTGGTATATTATTGACACATTATTAACCATATTGGAAGGTAGGTGTACAACACGACGTGGTAGAAGTAAAACGCAAGGATAATGAGTCTTACGAAAGCATGATGAGGCGTTTTGGTCGTAAGATCATGCAAAGCCAGGTTTTGAGACGCGCTAGGAAAATGCGGTTTCATGCCAAAAACGAATCGAAAAATATTCGTCGAACCAAAGCGGTTAAGCGCGCAGAAATGAGAGAAGAACGGCAAGAGTTGGAACGACAAGGAAAAATTAGTTACAACAATTTCGGTCCTATGAATCAACGTGGCCGAGGAAGAAGATAAAAAATTGACCCAATCAGAAACTTTAAAAAAAATTCAGTCAGATTTAATTGTCGCCATGAAAGCAAAGGATCAGTTTTTGGTGGGGGTTTTACGTTTTGTTAAATATCAACTGGACACAGAACAAAAAAATAAAAAGGAAGATATGACCGAGCAAGAGGTTATAAAAGTATTACGTCGAAAAATCAAGCAGTCTGAAGATTCAAAAAAGAAGTTTCAGGAAGGTGGTCGAGCTGATCTTTCGGAAAATGAGCAAAAGGAAATTGAGATAATTTCAAAGTACTTACCGCAACAACTTTCAGAAAAAGAACTGGTGGCGTTAGTTGATGAAGCGATTGCGCAAACCGCCGCAACCTCCATGCAGGATTTTGGTAAAGTCATGGGGAGTTTGATGAAAACCGTTTCCGATCGAGCAGATGGCAATATAGTTAAAAACTTACTAGAAAATAAACTTAAAAATTAAAATAATTAAAATGTTACTAGAAAAAATAAACGGTCACCGTTATTTTATCTGGACCATAGTATTTTTAATAGTATCAGGGGTTGCTTTGATTTCCTATCTGTCCTGGGTGAACATAGAATTGGAAACCCAAAACCTACTACTACTAACCTAACCTACAAAGAAACACGAATTTGTACGAATGTACAAATTGGTTTTAGTTTTTGGGTTTGGAGGCTCTTATATAGTTGTAAATCGGAGTAATTTGGTTAAATTGATTTTTTTTAACTAAATCCTATGACTATATTGGCATCTATGACCTACAAATTAGGATTTTATTTTAAGAATCCGTATATTCATAACCATTCGTAATTAGTAAAGTATGAAAGAGTTTGTTTCAGTTGGTTTAGATATTGGCACGTCCGTTATTCGAGTTGTTGTGGGCAAATCTTCAGAGGAAGAAAAGTCTCCGAGTATTATTGGGATAGGGGAAGCGCCCGCCGCGGGTTTGCGGAAAGGTGTTATTGTCGACGTCGAAGAGGCGGTGTCTTCTATTTCGCAAGCTTTGGAAAAAGCCGAACGGATGACCGGCATCCCAGTTGATCATGCGGTGGTTTCCGTGGGAGGGGCGCACATTGTTTCTTTAGAATCCCATGGAGTAATCGCGGTGTCACGCGCCGATGGCGAAATCACCGAGGCTGATATTGTACGCGTCGTAGACGCTTCGCAGGCAATTTCTATTCCACCTAATCGTGAAATTTTACATGTGATTCCAAAAACTTTTACGGTTGACGGCCAAGCTGGCATCAAAGACCCTCTAGGCATGTCTGGAATTCGATTGGAAGTGGATAGCCAGATTATTCAGGCATCGGTTCCTTTTATAAAAAATTTGACCAAGTGTATTATACGAGTGGGACTGGAAGTGGATGATTTGGTACTGGCCCCGCTTGCCGCTTCGCAAGCGGTACTCACCAAACGGCAAAAAGAATTGGGTTGTGTTTTGATAAATATTGGAGGAGGGACTACTGGTATTGCTATTTTTGAAGAAGGGGAGTTAATGCACACCAATGTTTTGCCGATTGGCGCCTCCCACATCACCAACGATCTAGCTATTGGTCTGCGAATCACAATTGACACAGCAGAACTAGTTAAGCTAGAATATGGTACTGCTCAAAAAACAGGAATTAAGAAGGATGAAGAGATAAATTTGGCTAGTTTAGATAGTTTTGAAGAGGGGACGGTTCAGAGACTGCAAGTGGCAGAAATAATCCAAGCTCGGCTCGAAGAGATATTTGACATGGTTAATAAAGAACTTAAAGCCCTTGGAAGGGATGGACAGTTGCCGGCTGGCGCGGTTTTGACCGGTGGAGGTGCAAAGCTACCCGGAATTATGGAACTTGCTAAAAAGGAATTACGGTTGCCGATTCAGATTGGCGGACCAAAAAATATTTCAACGGTTATTGATAGGGTTGATGAGCCGGGATTTTGTACAGCTGTCGGGTTGGTGTTGTGGGGGAACGAGTATGTAAAACCGAGTAGTGGAACACTAGCTTTGAAAAAAATAACCTCTCGCGTTATCCCGGCTGGTTTACAGGAAAAGGTTGGTGGGTGGTTTAAATCTATATTACCGTAGCTAGAATTTATGAGTTTGTTCTTTTAAAGTGATTTGTTGCGCCCTGTATTAGCAAAGAATTAAGAGTCATGAATTATGAATTAAGGATTTGAAACCTTGATTCTTGATTCTTGATTCCAGATTCTAAATTCTTCTTTTTCCCTTAAAGAAACTTGATTATTTAACCAAATTTTCTATATTAACATAAACGTCATTAACAGACCTTATGAGAATTACTCCAAAAACGCAAACATTTGCCAGAATTCGAGTCTTGGGCGTAGGCGGATCAGGGCATAACGCGATCCATCGTATGATGCAATTGGGCATTGATAAAGTTGAATTTATCGCGGTAAATACCGACGCGCAAGCTTTGGGATATTCTAAAGCTGATCGGAAGGTTCATATTGGTCGCAGGACCACCAGAGGATTGGGAGCCGGCATGAACCCGGAAGTCGGCAGGGCTTCTGCTGAAGAGACTAAAGAAGAGATACAAGAGGTTGTCAAAAAATCAGACATGATTTTTATTACCTGTGGTCTGGGAGGAGGAACCGGATCTGGCGCTTCACCAGTGATTGCGGAGATAGCAAGAAAGGCCGGCATTTTAACAGTGGCCGTAGTGACTCGGCCATTTTCTTTTGAAGGCGCGCGACGGAGAGAAATTGCGGAAAAGGCCTATGAAGAATTGAAAAATAAAGTTGATACAATAATAACAATACCTAATGATCGGGTTTTACAAATTATAGATAAAAAAACACCTCTTTTACAGGCTTTTCGAAAAGTTGACGATGTGTTACACCAAGGTGTTGCCGGGATTGCCGAGCTAGTAACAGTCCCAGGGTTGATTAACCTGGATTTTGCGGATATCAAAGCAGTTATGGAGCAGGCAGGAAGTGCGTTAATGGGGATCGGTGTAGGCAAAGGAGAAACCCGCGCGATTGATGCGGCTAGGGCCGCGATCGGTAGTCCGCTTTTGGAGACCTCTATTGATGGAGCTAAAGGGGTACTTTTTAATGTTACTGGCGGCAAATCGCTTTCCATGTATGAAGTGGATGAGGCTGCCAAATATATTACTAAATCGGTTGATCCGGATGCTAAAATTATATTTGGCGCGGTAATCGATGAGAAGATGGAAGACGAAGTAAAAATTACCGTGGTGGCAACTGGTTTTGGTGAAGGATCACGCAGAAAGCCGGTAGATTCGGTGGCACCAGTCATGTCTATGGAAGAAAAAAAAGAAGAACAGGTGTCAGTCACCAGAAAACCTATGTTTTCTACTAAATCTTTGGAAGAGCCGGCCAAGCAAGATGAACAGGATGAGCTGGATATTCCCGCCTTTATCCGTAAGAAGATGAAATAATCCGTCCTGCGGATTATTTCATCCCCGCGAAAGAGGGAATCCGGAATTTATCCCCTGATCCTGCCGAAGGGCACAATATATAATTTCAGCCCAACCTCTCGCGAGAGGTTGTTTTTTTTATTATTTCCGGCAGAATACCCTTGTGGCAAGCTGCAGGGGTTGTTATTGGATTTTAACATGGAAAAATAGGGTACCCTTCGTAAATACGAGAGTTATCCTTGTTAGAGGGAGGAATTTAGGAATTTGACTTTCAAATTTGCCACGATGATAGAGTCGGGATTTTTGTTTCGTGAAACTTTTTTAGGTCTCTGTAATTTGTGGATAAAATTTTAGTAAACGACAAAAAAAAATAAAAATCGCTAAAATTAGAGATATTGACTCAAACCAGATATAGTGATATAATAGATAGAGGAGACACTAGATGTAGTGTTTTTCTGAGAAAAGGGTAAAAGACCCGCCAGAAATCAAAACAAAAATACAATTAGTTTACCGTTTAAAGCCGAAGTGTTATAGTTCCATTATGGTTTGGGATAATAAGCGGTTAACTGTGGTTTGTTACAGCCGCTTATTATTATGACTCTAAAAAACGGCTACGAAATTACAAAAAGTTTACGAAAATACGAATTTTTTGAACCCTTTTGTACTTTAGTAGCAAATTCGTAAGTTTGTAGCCAGTATGCAATGCCCTAAATGCTTACATGATGATACAAAAGTTTTGGAATCACGCGTGGCAACCGATGGTTATGCGATTCGCAGACGTCGAGAGTGCCAAAAATGCAAATTTCGTTTTTCAACCCAGGAACAAATGGAGATTTTGGATCTCATTGTAGTCAAACGTAACGGCGAGCGCCAGCCTTATTCTAAAGAGAAGCTAATTTCCGGTCTTTCCCGGGCTTTAGAAAAAAGATCGTTTACTCAAGATGCTTTTAAAAAATTGGTAGCTGCTATTGAACAGGAAGTTTCCAATTTTGCCTCGGGAAGTGAGATTACTTCTCAGAAAGTCGGGGAGATTGTGATGAAGCAGATGAAAAAAGTGGATCAAGTGGCCTATATTCGATTCGCTTCAGTCTATAGAAAATTTGAAGACGTAGATGAATTTAAAAAGGAGTTAAAAAAATTATAGTACGATTCTAATATACGAATTGATACTAATTATACTAATAAACACGCCTCTCCTCTTAAGATAGGAGGGTGAGAAAACCTTCATCTTTTCTTTCCCCGGGCCTTAGGAGGGAAAAAAGGTAGGAGTATTTGTTCCCTTTGTTCCCGCATCAAGCATGGGACAAGTTTAAAGTGAGGAGGGAAGAGAATTCGTATCATTAGTATACATTAGTATATTGGCATCGTGACAGAAACAAATAAACATGCAAACCAAACAAAACTTACAAACAAGAAAAGTTAACGCCCTCTCGGAATTAGGAGAGAAGATTTTTTTGGATCGTTATGCTCAAAAAGATGCCCAGAAGAAAACTATTTCTAAAGGTGACACGGTTATTGTTTGTACCAATCTAAAAACCGGCCAAAGAGAAATCGGAACAGTTGAAAGTTTTGACGAGTCAACCAAACAGGTTGCGGTTGTTTTGCGTGACGGCCATATAGAGGAGCGGGCATTGGAACATGTCGATAAACCACTAGAAACCGTGCCCGAGCAAATGTTTGAACGAATAGCGCGGCATGTTGCGTCAGTGGAGAAAACACCTGCCAAACAGCAGGAGTGGGAGAAAAAGTTTCGAGATGCGCTAAACGACTGGAACTATGTGCCGGCAGGCAGGATTTTTACAGGAGCAGGCACCGGCCAAAATTTAACTTTTTATAACTGTTACGTTATTCCTTCACCGAAAGATAGTCGGCATGGGATTGTAAAGACTTTGGAACAAATGAATGAAGTTTTTTCTCGTGGTGGAGGAGTGGGAATGAATTTATCCAGCTTACGACCACGCTATTCATATGTAAAAGGGGTAAACGGCCGTTCCTCCGGGGCGGTTTCCTGGGGTTCTTTGTACAGTTTTTCTACCGGGCTGATTGAACAGGGTGGGAGTCGTCGTGGAGCTTTGATGTTGATTTTAAATTGTTGGCATCCGGATATTTTGGAATTTATCAATTCCAAACGAGAAGCCGGACGAATAACTAACGCCAATATTTCCGTTGGAGTAACGGATGATTTTATGCAAGCGGTAAAAGAAGGAAAAGACTGGGATTTGGTTTTTCCAGATACACGTGATCCATTATACGAAAATAATTGGGATGGTGATTTGAATCGATGGAAGAAAATGGGAGGCCGAGTGATAAAATATAAAACTGTGAAAGCGTCGGAAGTTTGGGATAATATTGTTTCTTCTGCTCATGTTTCAGCCGAACCGGGAATGTATTTTATTGACCGCGCTAATTATTATTCTAACTCTCATTATTTTGCTTCTCTTCCTTGCACCAACCCTTGCGGTGAGCAACCGTTGCCTGCTTGGGGGGTGTGTAACTTGGGACATGTCAATCTTTCAAAACACATCGACAAGACAAACAAGGAGGTTATGTGGGACAAGTTGAAACAGACAGTTCATTACGCGATAAGATTCCAAGACAACGTTATCGATGCCACACCTTACTTTTTTGAAGAAAATAAAAAGCAGCAATTCTCCGAGCGCCGCGTGGGGATGGGGACTATTGGATTGGCGGAGATGTTGATTTATATGGAATTGCGTTACGGTAGTCCGGACGCAATCAAATTTATCGATAAGCTGTATGAATTTATTGCCGTCGCCGCTTATGAGGCTTCTATCGAACTTGCTCAAGAAAAAGGCGCCTTTTCCCAGTTTAACGCGCAGGAATTTTTACAGAGTGGATTTATGAAAAGAATGCCGGAAAGTGTTCGAGAGAAAGTTCGGCAACATGGGATGCGCAACGTCACTGTTATGACCCAAGCGCCAACCGGAACTGTTGGGACAATGGTCGGGACTTCGACAGGGATTGAACCATTTTATTCTTGGACTTATTTTAGAAAGGCGCGTCTTGGGGTGCACAAGGAAAGCATTCCTGTGGCCAAAGATTGGTCAGAGGACCACCCCGGTGAAAAATTACCTAACTATTTTGCCAACGCGATGGATTTGACGCCGGAAGAGCACGTGCGGGTACAGGCCGCCGTTCAACGCTGGACCGATTCGGCGATTTCTAAAACTTGTAATGTCCCGGCAGACTACACCATAGAACAAACCAAAGAGCTTTATAAACTAATGTACGATTTGGGTTGCAAAGGCGGAACAATTTACCGTGACGGTTCACGCGACGAACAGATTTTAGCAACTGATGCGAAAAATCTTGGAAAAGACGCGCACGACCAGGTGAAAAAACAAAATACCGAGGCAGCACCCGCGAAAGCGCCGGTAACAACCGATGCTATGGGGTTTGGGATTGTCGAGCCACGCAAACGACCGGAAATGCTGGAAGGAAAAACCTATAAACTTAAAACTGCTTATGGAAATTTGTTTATTACTATCAACAACATTCCGAACGACGGGATGTTCGAAGTATTTGCCCAGTTAGGAAAAGCCGGTGGATTTTTCCAGTCACAAGTTGAAGCTATTTGCCGGTTGATTTCAACCAGTCTTCGTTCTGGTATTAAAGCCGAAGAAATTATTAAGCAACTAAAAGGTATTCGCGGGCCTGATCCAACCTGGAGCAACGGGAAGCCGATGTTTTCTATCGCAGATACCATTGCGCAGGTAATGCAACGCCATATGGATTCTGTCTCATCACAACAAAAACTCAATTTGGAGCCGAAGAAATTGGAAGAAACCAAACAGCCGACTATGCCAAAATTGATAACGGAAGAGATTGAAGTAACAGTTAAAGAAGATTTTGGAGTTGTTGATGTCTCTCAAAGATCGATCGCTGATCATGGCAATGCTCCAATCTGTCCGGAATGTGCAGACACTATCACCATGTCGGAAGGTTGTATGAAGTGTCTAAGTTGCGGCTATAGTAAATGCTAGAGATAGTTTGTAGGAATTAGCTGGTAGCTTATAGGAAAAAATGGCCCCTCCTGCTCTTTCCCGGATGTCGGGGAGGTAGGGAGGGGTTATAAGTCTAAGTAATAAAGTATTACGTAATTAATTACGTATTTAAATACGTTATTCATGATTCATAATTCTAAAAAAAAAGGTCTAATAATAACCTATATTGGAAACGGGAAGGGCAAAACCACGGCGGCGGTTGGTTTGGCGGTACGCGCCGCTGGTGCGGGTAAAAAAGTTTTATTTACACAGTTTGTAAAGTCGGGGAAGGCCAAAGCGCCGGGCGAGTGGCCTCCGTCTTCCGAAATTTCTATTCTTGAAAAAACTAAAGGGGTTACCGTGAAAGTATTGGGAAAGGGTTTTGTGGGGATTTTAGGTGATCGAAAAAAACATATCGAACATATAAAAGCTGCTAAGAAAGGTTTGGTTTATATAAAAAACCAAATCCAGAGCAAGCGCTACGATATCGTGATAGCAGACGAGTTGATCTCGGCGATAGAAGTAAAACTTTTGTCGACAAAAGAAGTGAAGATGGTCATCTCGCTTGCCCACAAATATCTTTCAGCGCTTGTGCTAACTGGTCATAATAAATATAATGATCTAATTGTCGCGTCTGATCTGGTAACTGAAATGAAAATGATCAAACATCCGTACTATAAAGGGATAATTGCGCAAAGAGGGATAGATTTCTAAATAAATTTACAATTATAATTTTTTAATCAATTTACAATGAATAAATTTTCAATTTCTAAATACTCTATTCTAATAGTTTTACCGCTTGTTTTGCTTGCTGGATCGTGCAACCTAACTCCAACCAACGAGGTGTCGCCAGCTGCAGTAGAAGAAACCCAGAAACAGGTTTTTTCCTACGAAGGGGTAGAAGGAATTGATGCAATGAGTTTGTTAAAAGAAAAGTATGAAGTACAAATCCAGGACTTCGGACCAGGTCTGGGCGAGTTTGTAAAAACAATCGGGGGGATCGCTCCTGGCGCCGATGAGTTTTGGGCTTTCAAGGTAAATGGCGAAACCGCGAATGTTGGAGCATCGCAGTATGTTATGAAAATAGGAGACGTTGTCGAGTGGGAATTAGAGAAGATAGGGGAATATTAAAATAACTGTCATTGCGATCCGCCGCAGGCGGACGGTTCCTCGCAACGACAGCAGCAGTCAATGAAAAAGACAAATCTAATTTTATATCTTGTAATAATTTTTGCAGCCATAGGCACAAGGCTAGTTCCATATATGTGGAATTTTGCGCCGGTCACCGCCTTGGCTATTTTTGCCGCAATCTATCTGCCAAAAAAACAGGCAACAGCTTTGCCTTTGGTTGTTCGGTTTTTTTCTGACGCAATAATCGGGCTTTTCTCTTGGCCGTTGATGATTGCGGTATATTTAGCGCATTTATTCGGCGTGTTGATGGGTTTGTGGGTGAGACGCAACAAGTCGGTTGGAAGAGTTATTGCCGCTCCGATTATTTCAGCGGGAGTATTTTTTTTAATCACCAATTTTGCTTGGCTGTATCCAACCTACCCGAACGATTTATCCGGAATAATGCTTGCTTATACAAACGGGCTGCCGTTTTTGCGAGGAACAATGTTTGGTGATGTGATTTATACTGTAGCGTTGGTTGGTGCATACGAGTCGGTCAGATATTATTTGAAATTTAAAACTAGTCCCTCTGTCATTCCGGATGCCACGAAGGACAATCAGGGAGCCACAATTTAATATGAAAATTTCGGTAAAAGTTGTATCTAGAGCAAGACAAGAAAGAGTCGAGCAGTCGCCAGACGGTTCGTATAAGGTACGGGTAACAGTTGTACCAGAGAGAGGCAAGGCTAATGAGCGAGTGATTGAGCTGTTGTCAGAGTATTTAAACAAACCTAAAACTCATATTCAAATAATCCGCGGCCAGACTTCGAGTAACAAGATATTTGAAGTTCTATAAATTGTTATTCTTCGAGCGCAGTCGAGAAGTATTTATATTAAGGGGCCAGAATAATTCCACACATGTGGAATTTTGTTTTATTCTAGGGATGTAGTAGAATGATTTGAAGATTAAGGAGGAATCAAATTGAGAGTTACAGAGGTGGTAATCAACGATATTTTGTATTCTGCCGATGAGACAGATTGCTCCTGCCTTTCGATGGTGTCGGTAATCAACGCAGGCGCACTATACGAATGTTTGTGTGAGAATAGAGACACGGTAGTAGTGTTGGGGTCTATTCAAGACACCATACTCGCAGCCAAGCCAGAAACAGGGGTTCGTTTGGTCGGCGAGAAGACCTTCGGCAAAGTCGCGATTTTGTCTACGCAAACTAGCGGTAGTATTCTACTCCTTTGCGGTGACCTAAACAGCCAGGAAAGCCCCGCATATTTTTTGGTGGTCGAGCGATCACGTTTTTAACCCGTGTATCTATTTTAGGTGCCTCGGGTTTTTTTATACGGAAAAAATTGTGCTACAATGTAGTTATTATGTCATCAAACTCGCCACAACTGCTTAAAGGATTTCGAGATTTCGGACCGGATAAAATGTCTGCGCGTTTGGTTATGCTGGAAAAAATTAGGAAAAGCTTTGAACGGTTTGGTTTTGCTCCCATGGAGACCCCAGTTTTGGAATACGAGAAAACTTTAACAGGCAAATATGGTGCTGAGGAAAAATTGATGTATAGGTTTTCTGACCAGGGAGGGCGCGCGGTTGCAATGCGTTACGACCTTACAGTCCCTTTGGCACGGTTCTATACCACCAATAAAGAAACCTTACCTAAACCTTTTAAACGTTATGCTATTGGTCCTGTCTGGCGGGCAGAAAATACACAAAAAGGAAGATTTCGGGAATTTTATCAGTGCGATGTCGATGTGGTCGGCTCCAGTTCCGCGATAGCCGACGCCGAGTCGATCGCCGCGATTTATGCCGCACTAAAAGATTTGGGATTACAATCTGTTACCATTCGGATTAACAATCGTAAGATAATACAGGGGATTCTGGAGGTTATCGGTGTTGATGGTAAAAAAACTGTTTCAGTTTTAAGGTTTTTGGATAAAATAGATAAACAAGGAGAAGGGAAAGTCAAAAAATTGTTGGAACAGGACGGGATGAGCTCAGGACAGGTGAAAGACTTGTTTGATTATTTACAGTTATCCGCTTCTGAAAGTAAAGGTCTGCAGGACAATTTCTCCAGGCTAATGTTAGAAAATAAAAATTTGGCAGAGGGGATTGGAGAACTGTCCGATGTTTTGGACGCGCTTTATGGCATGGGAGTGACAACTTACACTGTCGACTTAAAACTGGCGAGAGGACTAGACTATTATACAGGCACAGTTTGCGAGATGGTTTTATCAGAATTACCAAATTTTGGCAGTATCGCTGGTGGCGGTCGATACAACAATTTGATAGGAACAGTCTCCGGCGGGAAAGAAAAAATCCCGGCAGTGGGAATGTCTATCGGTATTGACCGACTGATTGTGGCTTTGGAAGATCTGGATTTAATAAAATATGATTCTACGCAAGATGTGCTGGTTTTCAATTTAGACGAAGATAAACTTGGTACATATTTAGGAATTGTAACCGGGTTGCGACGGGGGGGAGTCAACGCTGATTTATATTATAAAACAGACAGTATCGATAAACAATTTAAATACGCGGATAGCAAGAAAATAAATTTGGCGGTGATAATTGGCGAAGATGAAATAAAAAAAGGGATAGTGACTATAAAAAACCTGGCTACTCGTAAGCAGTGGTCAGTTAAAAGCAACAAATTGTTAGAGGAAATTAAAAAGAGTTTGTAAGTTAACGAGGGTTACCCTCGTTAACTCGTTAACACTATTAAAAAACAAATAATATGGAAAATTTTTGGAACAGGATAAAAAACCCGTTGCACACTATTTTAACAGTAATTGGGGTATTGGCGGTGGTAGTTGTAGCATGGAAAATGATTTCCGATAGGCCGTTGCCAATTTTAGAGAAGTTCGGCTCGGGCGGGGGGGACTATTATTCACTTGGTGCACCATCAACCATGGAATTTAATATGGCCCAGACTTCAGGGAGTCCGCGCATGGGAAACATGATGGCAGAGGCGCCGGCAGTTATGGACGAGGGTAATTTGACCGAAAGAAAAGTTATAAAAAATGGGAATTTGGATTTGATTGTAAAAAAGGCGGAAGAGACTGCGGAAGAACTAAAAATCTTGGCGAAAGAGTTGGGTGGGTTTATATTAAATGTTCAGATTTACGAATCAACCCCAGCCGTGAAAAATGGTTGGGTTACGATGCGCGTGCCAGATGACAAATTTGACGAAGGGATGACTGCGGTAAAGGCTTTGGCTGAAAAAGTAGAAGGGGAGTCGGTGTCTGCGTCCGATGTGACCGAACAGTTTATCGACCTTGAAGCGCGTTTGGGAAACTTGCAAGTAGAAGAAGTCCAATTGCAAGAAGTTTTGAAACGCGCCTTTACTGTAGAGGACATTTTGAAAGTTCGACAGCAGTTATCTTCGGTGCGCGGGCAAATCGAACAGTTGGAAGGACAGCTAAAATATCTATCTCGACAGGTTGATATGTCTACCATCACCGTGAGCCTGACCTCTGAAGCTGACGTAGAGGTATTTGGTTTGCGCTGGCGACCGCTAGTGGTTGTCCGCCAGGCTTTCCGGGATATGTTAGAAAGTCTGACTGGTTGGGTAGATGGTTTAATCAAACTAATTTTTCAGTTGCCGGCATTGTTGCTATGGTTAGCAACTATTGGAGTAATAGTCCTGGTAGTGTGGAAGATTTTGAAAAGGATTTATTGGAAGTTTATAAAACCGAAGAATTCTAATGAGTAGAATCAGAAAATGAAAGCCCCTGAAACAGGGGCTTTTTACTTCCCTACAGGAAACCCCGGACGAAGGCCAGTGCTTTTGTAAGAATGTTCTTAGTAGGCAGCCGAAGTCCGGGGATGAATGGTCTGGCAACGCGGAGCTTACCAGACTGTTAGCTCGAGCCGGTTTTGTAAACAACGAATTTTTTTCAACCACTGAACCCGGATTCCTCCGCCTGAGGCGGACGGGAATGACAAGAAGCGAGCGAGTAGCGGAGCAAAGGAAACCCCGGGCTTTAGGCTTTAGCCCGGGGAGGACGTCATTTTATTATAAAATTTGACACAAACAAACGTGGCAGTTATATTCAATTGATATCTAGGATCAGGGAGGAAGACATGAAATTACTAACGAGGTTATTGCTAATCGTTTTATTGGCGGTTTTTACAGCCGCCGGACAAGAGCAGGCAGGTCAGGAGTCGGAAGTTCCCCAACACAAAACCCCGACTTTTCCGATTGAGGCTATCCACATCCAGGATGTGAAGATTGATTTCAAGGAGGGGTATATTACCTGGATTGTGACAACGGGGATGGCTGAAGCCTCCGGAAAGTTCCGGGGCACGGCACCGCCCAAAAGCTATTCAGTCAGTATCCGTGACCGCATTATGAGGGTTGATGGCGAGAAGCGCCGCTTCTCCGAACAGGAGCAGATAGTCGTTGCTTCTCAAGTGTCTTCTTTTTTCGAGGGCCTTAAGCGGTACGCCGTCAGTTCCACTATCTGGTGGCAAGATGGAAACGGCGAGCCCGTGAGGCGCTCTGTAAGCAAGGAAACGACGGCTGAAGAGTAGCTTGTCTGCCTGTTCCATAGACAATCATCCGCCATTGGTTTTTATTCCGAGGCGGTTTTTTTGTAAAAATTGTATCGGTGTATAAGAATGATAGTTTATATGGGATAAGAAGTGGTATAATAAAGACGAAGAAATTCGATAAACTATGAGAGGAGGGAGAGATGGATATTACATCCATTTTCGCATACATCATAATTGTGGCTTGTGTTTGGATCTTATGGAGACTCAGAAAGCAAAGTCATAGCTAGACTGGCATCACCGCTGGTCTTTTTTTAGTTTTTTTATTGTGAAAACAGGAATATAATACAGATGCGAGATTAAATGATTTATCAAAATGCGTTTGCATAAATCACAAGTTTTCCTAATTTTACTTATTTCTTTTTTAACAGGAATTTTCCTTGGTCATTTTGTGAACCCGCAATTGTCACGGATTTTGTTTTACTCGGCAGGTATCGTAACAGTCGTCCTGGCAACACTTGCCTGGGGAGATAGAAGATTTTTATTGATTTCTGGGATTGTTATTGTGGTCGTGTTTGGTATTTGGCATTTTCAGAATTCGAAAGAAAAAATCGATGAAAATCATATTGCGTATTTCAACGACCAAGGAAAAATTGTTTGGGAAGGAGTTGTGGTTGAAGAGCCGGATGTCAGGGAAGATAAAATAAATTTGACGGTGGAGGCAAAGGGGTGTAACGGGGGGAAGGGGTGTAGAGGGAAGGTGTTGGTTACAGTCGGGCGGTATCCGGAATACGAATACGGGGACAAGTTAAAAATAACCGGCAAGTTGGAAACGCCTTTTGAGACCGAAGAATTTTCCTACAAAAATTATTTGGCTAAAGATAAAATTTATTCCACCAGCCGGTTTGTCCAAGTTGAGTTACTCGAGCAGAATAAAGGCAATACTATCAAATCCGTTCTTTTGAAATTTAAATCCATTTTTTCTCAAAAACTCTCGCAAGTCATTCCCGAACCGCAGAATTCGCTTCTTCTTGGTTTATTAGTCGGTGCCAGGCGTAGTATTCCCGAAGATTTACTTGATAAATTCAAAACTACAGGGGTAACTCACATCATCGCGATTTCTGGTTTTAATATTTCTATCATCACGCGCTTGCTTGGAAGTTTTATTCAGCGCCGTCTTGGGATTCGCGCTTCGCTTGTTATTTCAACGTTAATCGTTGTTGGTTTTGTCATAATAACCGGCGCCATGGCATCGGTGGTTCGCGCAGCTATTATGGGGATTTTAGTTGTTATCGCAATGAATGTGGGTCGCGCCAGCACCATGGTCAACGCGCTGATTTTTACCGGCGCCGTAATGGTTTTTATCAATCCGCAGATTTTGGTTTTTGATGTCGGGTTTCAGCTGTCTTTTTTGGCAACTGCCGGGTTGATAGCGTTTGCCGATAGTTTCGAAAAAATATTTCAAAAAGTCCCGGAGTTTTTTGAAATTCGTTCGTCTTTGGCGGCAACTTTGTCGGCGCAAATTTTTGTTTTACCCTTACTCATTTATTACTTTGATCAACTTTCGATAGTCTCGCCAATAGTGAATGTTCTGATTTTGCCGATAATCCCTTGGGCCATGCTGTTTGGGTTTTTATCCGGCGTGGTGGCGCTTGTTTTTATTCCATTGTCATTTATTACCTCCTGGATTACCTGGGCGTTGCTTTCTTATCAAATAAAAATCGTAGAAATGTTTGCCGCTATCCCACACGCTTCGGTGGGGATTTTCAATATTCCGCTTGGTTTGGTTATTTTTTATTATATTTTTTTATTGGCAGTAGTTTTTATTTTGGCAAGAAGAAAACTTGAATATAAGATTGCCAAATTTCAAAGTTTTAAATAAGTTTTATAGTCCGTATATGACAAATAAAAAAATCCGCTAATTGTTAGTTAGCGGGGGGTGACGGGGGCTGTCATCACAATGATCAACAGCCCAAGAATAATCGTGAATACGGCGAAGCAGGCGCTGATCATCAAGACGGTCCCTATCGGACCGAGCTCCTGCCGGTAAACCTCTTCGCAGTATTCTCGGGAATTTTCTTGGAGGGTATGTTGCACTTCTCCCCTCCACAGAAGGAGTTTGAGAAACACATTTGTATTTTCCATGACGCCTCCTTATCACATGTAAAGTATGTTATTTTTAGTGATTTGTCAATATGAATTTATTTTTTATCACCCCCTCCGGCTGACGCCGGAGACCCCTCCTTTAAAAGGAGGGGATGAAAAATGGAATAAAAAACCGCTTCCCGAGGTGAGTCGAGAGGCGGTGGCCGCGGGTTGGTAAGGATTTACTCGCAGAGAATGAGAAGTGATCGGCATGCAGGGTACATAACAAGGTTCCTTACCCCCACGGTGGTGTCGTAGGGACGAGGGAGGCTCGATCCTGTTGAATGTCCGCATGTCGGACATTTCATACCACTTAGTTCCCTTTGAAGACTTTGAAAGTTTATGGTTTCGCTGACCTCGGTTTTGCCGGCGCCTGTTTTGGTGGTGGAGGCGGTGGGAACATTGTAGCTGCGAGTTCGGGAGGACAAGAACCGACTCCTCCTCCTTGAGCCTTGGTTCTTGGAAAAAGGTAGCCGAGCCGTTTGCCACCATTTTTCGGCAGTTCGCCGTTATGTGTGACTACGGTGATTCCATAAACCACCAGTGTTGGTGTTGAAGCTGTTGCAGTCATATATCCTCCTGTGATTCTTAGCTTTAAAAGACTACTAGGTTTTTTTGGTCTAGTTAATATTTTTTAAATCACCCCGTCATCCCACAGGTGCCACCTCTTCTTTGTAAGGAGAGGATTGCCCATGAATGGGCACACTACAGTCATGTATAATAAATATATGGCGTATAATTTTATTAGCTTACCTAATTCATCCCTAACCTCTCCTCAACCCTCCCCGAAGGCGGGGAGGGGGTGAAATATATGGAAACGTGCTATCCAAAGGTAAAAAAAATTTATTGGCAAGCCTTGATTATTTTGGGTATGCTGACGCTGCTTGTTTGGCTCGCGTATTTTTCTTTACGTCCGGATTATAAACTTCATGTAAATTTTTATGATGTCGGCCAAGGTGATTCGATATTTATAGAAACCTATTTAGGCAACCAAATTTTAATAGACGGCGGACCGGACTCGACTGTTTTGCAAAAACTGGGGACAGATTTGCCATTTTATGATCGGACAATAGATTTGGTAATTTTAACCCATCTGCACGCTGATCATACGGCAGGCTTAATTGAAGTTTTAAAGCGTTATAAAGTGAAACAAGTAATGCTTACGCGAGTTTCTTACGACACTCAAACTTATAAAAGGTTTTTAGATTTGCTGGAAGAAAAAAATATTCATGCCACAATCGCGAGAGCTGGGCAGATCGTGTATTTAGACGACTCGACGGTGTTGCGGGTTTTACATCCATTTTCAGATTTATCCGGACAAAGTTTCAAACAAGTAAACAATACTTCTATCATTTCACGGCTGTCTTTTGGCAAGGCCGACTTTTTGTTTACTGGTGATGCCAGCCGGGAAAACGAGCAGGCCCTGGTTTCCGGCGGCTACACAGTTTCTTCGGAAGTATTAAAAGTTGGCCATCAAGGATCGCGGACCTCCTCGGGAGAACAATTTTTAAACGCAGTTAGTCCTGACTACGCGGTAATTTCGGTTGGAGAAGAGAATAGCTATGGCCATCCGCATCAGGAGGTTTTGGATAATTTTGAAAAAGCAAATATTCCGGTATCCCGGACCGACGAATCGGGGGATATAAGGTTTGTGAGTGACGGGGAGTTGTTGGAGCAATTGTGATATTGAAAAAAATCTGTATAATTTGATTTAAGGGGGAATTATGTTTTTTCCTGTTATCTTATCCGCCAGCCAACAAGATGAAGAGTCTGACCCTGGCCCTTTCGTCACTACAGTGGCGCTCGTTGTTTGTGTAATAGCTGCCTTCGGCGGATTCTATTTTGCTGGACTTCTAACCATCTAGCGCCACCGGTTTTCGTATCGACCCTCGTTTCACGCGGGTCATTTTTTTATTTTGACAACTTGGTTCACTGGGAGTAAAATTTGTTCATCGTGAAGGAGAAAGTATGAATCGATACAGTCTTCGGAATAGTGTAATATTCTTCGTGGTTGTACTGGTGGTGATCGTCGTGGTGCTTGTAAAAGTAATCTAACGATTGGTTTGAAAAAAGGGGGAACCATGTAATTTTTTAATGAATTCGAGAACTCGGTTCAGAAGTGGGTAGCAATCGAGGAAGAGTCAGACGACGAGCAGCCAACCCTTGCTTGTGAGGAGACTTCCTGGAAGTTTGCAGGTCTGATCCTTATTTTTGTATTGCTTCTTGCCTCCATCTTCTACGTGATCTCAGAATCGCCTTGTTAGGCCTTTCTTTTGGGGAGGTTTTTTTATTCGTCTCTTGTGGACGAAGGAAAAAGGGGTTTAAAGGGAAGGAGGGGAGAAAGGGGAGGAGAATATCCATAATAAAGAAGTTTTTTAAGACTTGAACTAATAAGAAAAATTTAGTAGAATTACTACACTTGATTATTGAAATTCTTAATTTAAAAAATTATGAAAAATATCATAATTATAGTTGTTGCTGCGGCAGTTATTGCTTTGGGTTCTTACTTTCTTTTACCTGGTGGATCGGACCAAGGCGCAGGTACTGTTTCAGACAACCAGGAAAAAGAATCAAATACGATGTCAACAAGCGAATATCTAGGAAAGACAGTTATTTTAAAAACTAATATGGGCGATATTACTTTGGGATTTTATCCGGAAGATGCGCCAAAAGCAGTTGAAAATTTTATTAAGTTGGCTGAAAAAGGTTACTATAATGGAGTGACTTTTCACCGAGTGATAAAAGATTTTATGATCCAAGGTGGTGATCCAACCGGAACTGGCGCGGGTGGAGAGTCTATTTTTGGAGGCGCATTTGAGGACGAGCTAAATCCTGAAACCGCAAGCTATAAAACCGGCTACCAAAAAGGCGTGCTGGCTATGGCAAACAGTGGGCCGAATACCAACGGTTCCCAGTTTTTTATAATATTGAAAAATAATCCGTTGAATAACCTCTACACTATTTTTGGAAGAGTGGAAAAAGGTCAGGAAGTAGTTGACCAAATCGGTCTCGTTGCGGTAGACTCAAACGATAGACCGCTGGAAGATGTAGTAATCGAGGCGGTAATAATTAGGTAGTAAAAATGAGTAGAAATTTGAATTAAATACATTAATGAAAAATCTAAATTTTCCAGTTCATCAAACCCGCGTCGACACTATCAAAGAATCTTTTAACCTCACCGACGCCGAATCCAGGCAAAAATATTTTCAAGCTAAAGCCGGTCCTGAAATTGAAAAGCTAAAAAAGTTTTTGGAAAAAAATACTTTTGTGGCTTATTTAATAGGGAAGAAAAATTCCGGTAAAGGCACATATACCAGGTTGTTTATGGAAGCAGTTGGCGACGACCATGTCGGACATGTTTCGATAGGTGATATTGTCCGCGATATTCACAAAGGGCTCTCTGACCCCGCAAAGAAAACCGAGCTTGTAAAATTTCTAGAGAAAAATTATCGAGGGTTCCACACTGTAGCGGAAACGATTGATATTATTGAGGGACGCAGTCAGGAAAGCCTTATTTCTTCCGATTTGATTTTGGCGTTGGTTAAATATGAAATCTCCAAGCGGCCAAAAAAAGCAATTTTTATCGATGGTTTTCCACGAGACTTCGATCAAATCTCGCATTCGTTATATTTGAAGGAGCTGATCGGGTATCGTGAAGATCCGGATTTTTTGGTTTTTATTGATGTGCCAGAATCGGTAATTGACGAACGTATAAAGTACCGAGTGGTTTGTCCCAAATGTCATACGCCAAGAAATTTGAAACTGCTTGCGACCAAAGAAGTTGGTTATAATGAACAGAAAAAAGAATTTTATTTAATTTGTGATGATACGAATTGCACAGGAGACAAAATGGTTGCAAAAGAAGGGGACAAACAGGGCATCGAGCCGATTCGAAAAAGGTTGGAAGTCGACGATCAAATCTTTGCCAAACTGCTTGGAATAAAAGGATTACCACAGATCAAATTGCGAAACGCGGTACCGGTTGCCAAAAAAGATTTGGTTGACGACTATGAAATTACTCCGGAGTTTGTTTATACAAACGACGCTGACAGTAAAAAAGTCGTGACTTCCACTAAACCCTGGGTAGTAAAAGACGATGACGGAGAAGACACCTATAGTTTACTACCTGCAGCGGTTGCCGTTAGCTTGATAAAGCAAACCGCGAAAGTTTTAGGACTGTAGCTCATGTCGCATATAACTTGTAGTATATAATAAAAAAATCGCTCAAGAATGTCATTTTCAGGATGACAGAAAGCAAGGGCGGTTTTTTGTTTGACAGCTCGGGCGAGCTGTTTATTATTTTTGTTTTCCTTTTATAAACCCGGGGGTGATACGGGAAATAAAACCTTCTTTATTTTTATTCAGGTAGCTTTTTATTTTGCCACGGGCAGAGGTTGAGGCGGTATGGTCAATCCAGTCGCGGGACACTTTCGGGTTTTTATCTTCAATAATTTCGACAATATCACCATTTTTGAGAGGGGTAAACAGTTTACTCATCTTGCCATTGATTTTAGCTCCACAACAGTGGTAGCCAAGATCGGTATGAACCGCGAAAGCAAAATCTATAGTACTAGCCCCGTCAGGCAATTCCTTTACATCTCCTTTTGGGGTAAACACGCAAATTCGATCTTTGAAGAAATCAATTTTTAAATTTTCAAAAAATTCGTCTGGGTTATCCTGATTGTCTTTTTGCCATTCGGACAGTTGGTGGGCCCATTCGAGCTTTTTTAGTTTTCGATGATGTTCACCGGTTTTTCTTTTTCCAGTTTCGGTGTAAGCCCAGTGCGATGCGATGCCGAACTCGGCCTGCTCGTCCATTTTTTTGGTTCTAATCTGGATTTCAATATATTTTCCCTCAGGTCCGAAAATATTGGTATGTAAACTTTGGTAACCGTTAGGTTTTGGCACGGCGATATAGTCTTTTATTCGGCCGGGGATCGGCCGGAAGTATTTATGGATAACACCCAAAATAGAATAGCAGTTTTCTACCGTGTCAGTAATAATTCGCAAGGCTTTGATATCAAAAACTTTGTCCAGGTCGTGGTCGTACTCTGGACGCTGAAGTTTTTGATACAAACTGTACATATGTTTTATCCGCCCGGTGATTTTTGAATAATACACCTCGTTAAGGCGTAAGACTTTGGTTATTTCTTTTATGGCTCGAGGAATATAGTGCTGGGCATTTTCTATGCGTGGTCTAACTTGTGCTACCAGTTTGTTGTATTCTTTGGGGTAGACTACCGGAAAAGCTAAATCTTCCAACGAACCACGCACTTCTCCCATGCCGAGGCGCGCCGCAAGTGGGGCGTAGACCTCCAAAGTTTCTAGCGCGATACGTTCTTGTTTTCCGCGAGGAAGAGCTGACAGCGTGTTCATGTTGTGCAAACGATCAGCGAGTTTTATTAAAATCACACGGATATCTTCAGCCATTGCCAGAACCATCCGACGGAGAGTTTCTATATAAGTGGGATCTTTTTGGGTGCGAAGTTTTATCCGGCCAAGTTTGGTAATGCCGAGTACTAAAAAAGTTATATCATCGCCGAATTTTTTTCTAATATCATCAAGGGTGTAGTCGGAATTTTCCGGAACGTCGTGCAGTAAAGCAGCTCCCAAAGTTGAGCGGTCGAGCATACCCCAAGTTGCCAGGCTGTCGGCAGTGTGTAGGCAGTGTTGGACATACGGTTCTCCCGAGGCTCGTTTTTGTCCTTTGTGAGCTTCCTCCGCAAAATCAAAAACCGACCGTAAAAATTTTTGGTCTTTCGGATCGATTTTATGTTTACGCAAAAGTTCTTGGATGGTCATAGAATAGCTGGTTAGCTAATTAGCTTTTTAGCTCGTAGTTTTTTTATCCCCCTCTCCCTACCTAGTGGGAGATGGTAGGATTAGGGATTCATTAAAGTATTTGAAATCACTCTTTAGGGTAACCTAAATTAGATAGGAAAGCAAGGGGTGTATTGATGAAATAAAAATCGCATTGGATGGACATGACATGTTGGTTTTAAAGGTTGAGAGGTGTTAAATAGAAAAGACCATCCCTTGATTACATTTAGGATGGTTTAGGCGGCATCGCCGAAGCCGTCCGGATCTGGCCGGGTTTGTCCGGGACATTTGCGCAGTGGGACAACTCGGTCGTTGTCTTTTATCTCAGACTTGCCTGAGCCTCTTTTAGAAGTCGGGTCTAAAAGGCTCCCCAGTTCGGACCGGATCGAGATGGGATCCTGTTTTTTGTCTTTCATTATTCTTCCACAGATAATGGTTAATTATCCGTTTCGTCAATTTGATGTTTATATTAATAAAAAAATGACGGCCTGACTGGCAGACCGCCATTTGATATACGATTTTTGCTTGATTCAGTTGAGCAGATAGGCGGTACCGATGCCCATGACCTGTTGGTTCCAGCCGAAGTCGTATTCGGCGAAGAAAGCGAACTTGCCTTTGGGAATCATCACTCCCACCGGCATGTTGTGCGCAGG
>PFAJ01000063.1 GCA_002773695.1 Candidatus Doudnabacteria bacterium CG10_big_fil_rev_8_21_14_0_10_41_10
ATTTTTTGTTAATTTACTGTCATTCTAGACTGATTAGGAGGATTCATGATTACTGGCGTCGTCGACTTAGTTCTGATAGAGATTTGGTACGAACTCACCCAATCTCCCCTCGTCAGACTCTACGCGCGACTCTTTTGTCGCTAGCCCATTGGATTTGTACCAAGGGCTTTTTTTATTAAAAATAAGAGAGTATAATTTACATACTATGAAGCAAAAAATTACACAAAATCTAGAGAAACCAATCGGCCCATTGGCTGACCGAATGCGGCCAAAAAAACTGGAAGAAATGGTTGGACAAGAGCATTTGGTTGGAAACTCTGGGATTTTACGTACCATGTTAATCACCGACAGGGTGTCTTCGGTAATTTTTTGGGGGCCTCCGGGGGTTGGTAAAACCACCCTTGCGCAACTAATCGCCGAATACACCAAATCCCGATTTGTAAAATTCTCCGCCGTCACTGCCACCTTAGACGACATCCGCCGGGTGGTAAGAGAAGCCCGCGAGTTGCATTCGGCTTTTAAACAACGAACGATTCTGTTTGTGGATGAAATTCACCGGTTTAATAAATTACAACAAGACGCTTTTTTACCAACCGTGGAAGACGGTACAATTATTTTAATCGGTGCCACCACTGAAAATCCGTCTTTTGAAATCATCTCCCCTCTTCTTTCCCGGACAAAAGTTTTCTTACTAAAACCACTGGAAAAAAAAGATCTGCAAAAAGTTTTGCAAAGGGCGCTTACTGATAAAAAACGTGGTTTGGGGGAAGACGACCTAAAACTCGACTCAGAGGCTGGAGAGTTAATTGTTTCTGCTGCCAATGGCGATCTGCGAACGGCACTGAACATTTTGGAAGATGCTGCTGGCATATGTAAAAACAAAAATATTACCCGCGGATTAATTGAACAATTTCTCCAACACCAAATTATCCGGTATGATAAAAAAGGAGATGAGCACTACAATACAATTTCTGCTTTTATAAAATCGATGCGTGGGTCCGACCCAAATGCCGCCCTCTATTACTTGATGCGGATGTTAGAAGGCGGGGAAGATCCAAAATTTATCGCTCGGCGAATGATCGTGTTTGCTTCGGAAGATGTTGGGATGGCTGACCCGCAGGCCTTGCCGCTTGCGGCGGCCACGGTGCAGGCGGTTGATTTTGTCGGGATGCCGGAAGCCCGGATCAACCTTGCCCACTGCGCAACGTATCTGGCAACCGCAAAAAAATCCAACGCCGCCTACACTGCCGGAGAATCCGCACTGTCCGACGTTAAAGAAACCCTCAACGAGCCAATTCCTTTACATATTCTTAACGCTCCAACGAAACTCATGAAAAATATTGGTTACGGCAAAGGTTATAAATATCCGCACAATTACCAAAAAGACGAGTTAAAAGGAACCCAATATCTACCAGATAAACTCAAAGACCGAAAGTATTATAAGCCTAAAATATGAAAAGGGTGGATTTTTAGTTAATCAGCTTCAGACCCTCAATGTAACGATCGTTATATTGAGGGACCAATGATAAATTTATTTTGTGATATAATTCAAAACAGCAATAGCTAAGAGAACCGATAAAAATAAGATCTCCGGCTTATTTTTTCGGCAGATTTCTGTTCGCTTGGATGGGAATAGGCGTGGTAGGTTGGGTCGCGCTTCCTTTTTTTAGGCCTCTAACTAGGATAGTCTGCGAGTCACGATCCCCATAACCTCGCTTCATGAACCGTTAAACCTTCCATTTTCGGAAAGATCCGGCTGGTAAAAGAGATACGTACAAGCGTATCTCATCTTCTCCGGAATCACAATCGCCCCTATCCGTCGTCCACTTTGCTGCCTAATAACACCTTCGGGCGCCTGTTACCCGACTGACCGCTATCAGCCGGGTTTTTTATCAAATACTTGTTGACCAAATTGAAAATTCATGCTAACCTTAGATAAATAATGAAACTAAATGGCCAATCAAAAAATTCCTTTAGGGCTAACATTTGATGACGTACTATTAGAGCCTCGCTCATCGCGAGTGCATCCCAAGATGGCCAAGTTAGAAACCAAACTTACAAAAAAAATAAAATTGCAAATCCCTATTATTTCAGCCGCCATGGACACGGTTACGGAAACCGAAATGGCGATTGTTTTGGGTAAAATGGGAGGTCTTGGAGTATTGCACCGCAACTGTTCAATAGACGAAGAAGTAAAAATGGTAAAAGCGGCCAAGAAAGAAAAAGTAATGGTTGGCGCGGCAGTCGGCCCTCACGATTTCGAGCGAGCAAAAGCCCTGGACCGCGCAGGCGCCGATGTAATCTTTGTTGACTGCGCCCACGGTTACAATTTAAATGTAGTAAGAGATGCAAAAAAGATTAAAAAAAATATAAAAAAACCTCTGGTAGTCGGAAACATCGCCTCGACTAACGCCGCAAAAGAACTTGTTAAATTCGCAGACGCTATCAAAGTTGGGGTTGGTCCTGGGTCGATTTGTACCACTCGAGTTGTTTCCGGAGTCGGAGTTCCTCAACTAACTGCCATTATGAATGTCGTAGATGTCGCAAAAAAGAAAGGCGTGCCGGTTATTGCTGATGGCGGGACTAAATATTCCGGTGATATCGTAAAAGCGCTTGCTGCCGGGGCATCAGTGATTATGCTTGGCTCGATGCTTGCCGGCACCAAAGAATCTCCTGGAGAGGTAATAAAAATTGACGGTGAACTGGTAAAAGTTTTCCGCGGAATGGGAAGCGTGGGAGCCATGAAAAAAGGGATGTCCTCTGATCGTTATTTCCAAGAGAATAATAAAAAATACGTTCCGGAAGGGGTAGAGGGGTTGGTTAAATACAAAGGCCACCTAGAAGATGTATTGTTTCAAATAATCGGTGGGGTACGAGCCGGAATGGGATACATTGGTGCGGCGACTATTACCGATATTCCAAAACGAACGAAATTTATCCAAATCACAAACGCCGGCCTAAAAGAATCCCATCCACACTCTGTAAAAAAAGATAAAGAAGCGCCGAACTATTAAATCAGTTTTTTAGCTAGTTGGCTTCTTAGCTTATTAGGCTAAAAAACTAACTAACTACAAACTAAGTAGCTACAAAAGTGCCTAAAAAAACCAACATTCCAAGGGCCGAATTGCATGTTCATTTAGGTAGCGCGGTCGCGCCTGCAATCCTCTGGTCTATCGCCCACCGCCAGGGCATAAAACTTCCCAGTAAAAATTACTGGGATTTTGAAAATATGATCACGATGACGGGATCCGAAAAAAATAAAAATCTGGATGAGATGCATTTTAATTTTTTCGAATGGACCGAACTCATCCAGTCTTCTCCCGAAGCCATCCAAGAAGCAGTCACTTCTGTATTTGGTGGTGGTTATAGAAAATCAAACATCGTAGTCCATGAACTACGACTAAATCCGATGTTTCGAAATCGCAGTGGGGAGCGAGACTTGGACCATATTATTATGTCTGCTATTTGGGGAATGGAGAGAGCGGTTTTGGAGTATCCTCAGGTAAAAGCCGGGTTAATTTTGATGATGGATCGAATGCTTACATTGAAACAAAACAAAATTATTGTGGAAAAAGCCATTAAGTATAAAACTCAAGGAATCGTAGGAATCGACGTTGGTGGCCCGGAAAGAAAAAGTTTTTCTATAAAAAAAATTGTACCTTTATTTAAAAAAGCCAGGAAAGCAGGGCTCGGCCTGACCATCCACACCGGAGAGGTTGGAAAGATTGAAGAACTAAGATTTGTGGTAAGAAATATTGTCCCGGAGAGAATTGGCCATGGGATCGCCTGCACTCGCGATCCAAAACTTATGAAAGAAATTGTTGAAAAAAATATTACCCTAGAAACTTGCCCGACTTCCAACCTACGAAATAGCGCGGTAAAAAATCTTGCGGATTTAAAACGGATTTACAAAAACTTACTAAAATACCAAGTTAAATTCACAATCAATACCGATGGACCAGAAATGTACCGCACCAATGTTTTCAAAGAACAAGAATTTTTACGCAAAGCAAAAATTTTAAATAAAAAACAAATTGCCCAATGCAACAAATGGGCTTTTGAAGCAACTTTTATTAAATGACGCGTCAGCGTCATCCTGACGAAAGTCAGGATATCACTATTATTTATGAAGATCCTGAATCAAGTTCAGGATGACAGAAAACCATGATCTACGTCCTTGACTACGGGTCCCAATACTCTCACCTTATTGTTCGCCGAATCCGCGAATTGGGAGTTTATGCCGAACTTGTCCCGTGCAACATCTCTTTAGAAAAACTAAAGCAGGCTGACGGGATTATCCTTTCCGGCGGCCCCCAAAACCTTTCGGAAAAAAGCGCTTTGCGTATCGACAAGCGCGTTTTTAATTTGGGGATACCGATCTTAGGTATTTGTTACGGCCAACAACTAATCGCCTTCGAGTTGGGAGGGAAAGTTAAAGCGGCGCGTCACCGAGAATACGGACCAACCGAAGTTACAATAAAACCAAAAGGGATATTTTCCGGCATGACTAAAAAACAAATAACCTGGATGTCGCACGGCGATCAAGTAACCAAACTCCCGAAAGGTTTTGTGCAACTCGGTTATTCAAAAAATTGCGCCAATGTCGCGATAGCCGACGAAAAAAGGAAAATTTATGGATTACAGTTTCACCCAGAAGTAATTCACACCCTAAACGGGATTAAAATCTTAAAATCATTTTTGCAAATCACCAAATCCAAACGAAACTGGTCAATGGTTGATTTTACCAAAAAAGAAATCTCCAAAATAAAAAAATTGGTTGGCAAAGACAAAGTTATTTGTGCGCTTTCGGGCGGGGTAGATTCCGCGGTAGCAGCAACACTAGTACATAAAGCGATTGGAAAACAACTATTTTGTATTTATGTGGACACCGGGCTGATGCGAGCGGGTGAAACCGAGCAAGTGGTTAAGGCTTTTAAAAAATCCCAACGGATGAATCTAAAAGTTGTCAACGCAACAAATGAATTTTTAAAGAAATTAAAAAATGTTACTGATCCCGAAAAGAAACGGAAGATTATCGGGGAGTTATTTATAAGGATATTTGAAAGGGAATCAAAAAAAATTGGCGGTGCCAAATGGCTCGTCCAAGGAACGTTATACACTGATGTAATTGAAGCGGGTGTCAGCATCGGCAAAACCGCGGCAGTTATTAAATCCCACCACAATGTCGGTGGCCTGCCAAAAAAGTTTGGCTTCAAGTTGATAGAGCCATTGCGAGATTTATACAAAGACGAAGTAAGAAAAATTGGAGTATTACTCAAGCTCCCAGAAGATATTGTCCAAAGGCAACCTTTCCCCGGGCCCGGGTTAGCATTAAGGATCATCGGAGAAGCCACTGAAGAAAAACTGAAGCTTTTAAAACCAGCTGACAAAATTATCCGGGAGGAAATAAAAAAAGCCGGGCTTGATAAATCAATCCAGCAGTACTTTGCGGTCCTTCCGGATATTAAATCCGTGGGAGTTCAAGGAGACTCACGTACCTACGGCTATCCAATAATCCTGCGCGCAGTGACCACAAAAGACTTTATGACCGCCCACTGGGCACGCATCCCCTACAACATACTAGAACGCATCTCTGTGCGTATAACTAACGAAGTCCGCGGCATCAACCGTGTCGTGTATGATATAACCTCAAAACCACCTGGAACAGTAGAATGGGAATAGTCTTATCAAGAAAGGCGCCTTTTTTGTATATATCGACTTTTCTAGTTTTTTTGTGATACTGTTAGTGGATTAGAAAGAGGGATTATGCCGAACCTAGGTCAATCACCCATTGAAACATGGTAGGAGTTCGAGAATGATGGCCTTCTACGCCAACGCAAGCGGGTCTGGGTTTGATAGACCTTGAATTACAAAACTCCAAATATCCTTTTAATCTGACATACTTTCCTTAGGGGAAGTTTCCTTGCGCTTTGCAAGAA
>PFAJ01000027.1:0-3649 GCA_002773695.1 Candidatus Doudnabacteria bacterium CG10_big_fil_rev_8_21_14_0_10_41_10
CCGCTTGGTCATAGAACCAGCATAGAACGACTACGCTATTCTAGACAAGATCCTAAAATAAAATTAGGACTTCCAGGTTTACCGCCACAAAGGATTGTCCAACTTTCAACCCGAGGCTGATCCGCCTTTGGCGGACTTCTCACCTTAATAAAAACTCCGCTTTTCGCTCAACGTAGGCTTGCTACGTTTCGCTCAAATGCTCATTTTTGCCTCGAACTTGGCTCAATCCCGTAAGTCCTAATAAATATTTAAATCTGTCAATTTTACACTTTGATTTTTGCATTTTAATTTGTCTTTATGTCAATTCTCAACAAACAGATTACTTCGTCCTACACTCGAAAGATATTTATGATTTCGTCGATCAGCTTGCTCATCTTTTTAGGCTTTCAAGCGTTGTCGTATATTATAGGGCTCAACGAAACCACTACATTTTTGCTGGTCGCAGTTGTTTTATATCTGTATATGGTTTTTAAATTGACTTTTATTTTTGATTTAAATTTAAAAAAAGCTCGTGCTTGGGAAGAATCTGTAAAACATTACAAAGCCTTTGATACAATTCCTTTAAGGAATACCCGAATTATTTTAAGGGCGATAAAATTACGTTTTCATTACCTCACCCATTGGAGTAATTGGCGTCATTTCCAAAACTATCTTATTCTTCCGGGGTTTTTGTATTGGAGTATTATTATTTTGTTTTTTTTAAACCCATTCGATTTAATAGCTAAACAAATCTTTGTCGTAGTGGGAACTTTATTATTAACCGTTATTCTATGGCATTTTAAAATGGTGTTTATTACTTACGGTAAGGCCAGCATAATATTGCGATATTTGTTGTTTGCTTCGACCATACTCACCAGCTTTTTGATTTTTTCAGGGATACTTGGGTTGAAATGGTATTTCGGAATTTCTGATATGAATTTTATAACCGCGATTTTCGCCAGCGCTTTTTTACTGTTTTATCAGTCGCTTTTTCATCGCGACAAAGTTAATTTAAAAAATTTATTTTTTGTTCTGCTTGGAGTGGCACTGGTGGCCCTTGGTGGTTATTTTATCACCTTGTATTGGAGAGTGAATTTTTATTCCGCGGGCGCACTGCTTGCGGGCGTCGCGTATACTTATTGGGGAATATTTTTATTGCATTTAACAAAAAGACTTACCTTCCGGCAAGTTATGGAACACGCGTGGGTGATGGCGTTTGTTTTATTGTATGTGTTGGCGACAACGAATTTTAGCGCAAGGATTGGTTAAAACAGGACATAGTAAAGTGATTAGTGATATCAGTAGAGTCGAATAGTGAGCAGAGAAGTAAAAAGTAGCATAAGGAGCATTGGCAAATGGGTGTTACTAGCCCAGTATTTTTTTGACCGTTTTATTATAAAAATATCAACGAATATGGTAAAAATTAACATTATTACCAAGATGATAAAAACAGTTCTCACCACATTCAGGATGTTTAGATTTGGTTGATTGAGTTTTTTTGGGATTTCGATTGTTAACTTTTGAGTGCCTGATAAAGGACCGGAAACATCGGTCGGACCAAGAGTTAGGATAACTGCCGGTTCATTTTTTGTTTTATTTTCAGGTTCATGGTAAGTAGTCTCTTCAACTGCCACCTGTTCTCCCGGAGCGGGTGTTGGTGGAGAAGCTTGTGTCGGTTTCGGTTGAGGTTGTGGGGTGGGAGTAGGGGTTGGAGTTTGCGGAGCTGGTGGCGTTTGGGGTGGTGGTGAGGGGTTGCTGGAGAATGATTCTACTAATGTTCCGAATAAATTTGTCACCAAAGAAGTGTAGCGCGACTGGTAGTCGCCGTATTGAGCAGACATACCTTGGTCGGCAAATTCGGCGTTGAGCAAGTTTTCACGATGAGAAGGGCTGTTGAGCCATGCTTTTACAACGCCGCTTTCTGTGGTGAAATCGATTGCCAAGTTTTCACCAAGAAGGCGGTAAGGATAGTAACCGGTTTTTTGTATTATCGGCCAAACAAAATTTCCATCAGGATTGACGTGGTCGAAGTAGTCGCGTTCAAACATATCGCCGGTTTTTTCTGTGGCCGCTTGAGACAACCTATTGTCGGAAAATAAAGGAGGAATATTTCGGTTTTTCCGTTCCTCGTTTATTTTTTCCATAAGCCCGGCGGAAGTGATGGAAGATGCCGTGACTGTGAAAGAGTTTAAAAGTATTCGGCTAAACCCGAATACTAGAACGAGAATTATTAGGATGATTTTTATATACTTCATACCTTAATGATATAGAATTTTTATGAATAAAAAAAGCCAGCGGTGATTTTTCTTCAAACCCCAGGGGGTTATTGCGAGTTAAGCACGGGAAACTCGTGGTTTTCCCGGGGGATTGCTAGTTCCGCCAAAGTCCCCTCGCTCGGATAAATATTACCGTTCGAGTAAAGTCGAGAACTACTTTGCCGTATCTTCTCGACTTTGCTCGAAATCTGCGACTTCTCGACTCGGCTAGCGCCTCGCTCGAAGAATATTAACAACGTCCTCCCCGGATTTCCACCTCCAGCGGATCGCTCGGATAAATATTACCGTTCGAGCGACTTGTCCGCCTTGGGAGAAAGTCGAGAACTACGCTGTCGTATCTTCCTGCCTTTCCGCCAATACTCCTTGCAATGACGTGAAATTGGAGCTTCGTAATTCACCCCTCTTAACCTCCCCTTATAGCGGGGAGGAATGATAGACTATGAATTACGAAACTCGCTCAACCTCCGGTGGTGATAAGTTTTTTGAGAAAAATGTAATAATCTGGTATAATAAATCTAGCTTAAAATATTTTTTTTCGACGTTCAGCCGATGTTACGCGCGCTAAAATCGCAACTATCTGTATATTTTACCATATTCATGGTAGGCGGTATCGGGTTTTTCTTTCTTGTAAATTTGCTGGACCCCACAGAATCCCCTTGGTATTTGTTTTTAGTTTTTTATCTGTCGGTGTTTGTTGGAATTTTTGGATTTATAGCGATTCTGTGGGTGTTTCTGAAATTCTTGTTTGGATCAAGGATAACCGTTTTTAGAAATAACGAAACTATCGTGCGGCAGTCGGCTCTTCTTTCATTTTTATTTGTAATGGGATTATTTTTTCAGAGCATCCAGCTTTTAAATACTTTTACTCTGGTGTTAATTGCGCTAGCTTTCGGGACACTTGAACTTTATTTTTTAAATAAATAACATTTTACAAATATAATTATTCTCCCTCCTTAACATGATGGGGGCAAGGGGTAGATAGATATCGAAACAATAAACTTTTCTATCCCCACCAAAACATCCTCTTGCTTTAAAGAGAAAGAAAAAAGAAGCGATATGCCAGTAGAAAACACAAATCAAAACAGGAAACCAAAATTAGTTTTCGATGTGATGCCGGAAGCCATGGGGGAACCGGTACCGCAAAACACGGAAGGAGATTTACAGTCAGGCGAGCCTATGGAACAAATCATCAAGCCACCAAGGCCGGTTCAGAAACCCTCAATGGATATGTCTCGTCCAAAGCCGGTTGTGGCCAGGGAACAAGCCTCGCTCCCGCCTCCTGCAAAGGAAGAGCCACAAATACGAGACTCCGATATTCCAACAGGGTCATTTTTAAATAAACGTTATGTCATTGGCGCCGTAATCGCTATTGTGTTAGGGATAGCTGGATATTT
>PFAJ01000027.1:3705-10352 GCA_002773695.1 Candidatus Doudnabacteria bacterium CG10_big_fil_rev_8_21_14_0_10_41_10
GATTTGCCGGAAGCGTGGTTAACCAAACATTTTAAAGTTACCGTTTGTGAAGACAAATCTATTTGTGGGTTAAATGCCGATCCTGATAAAGATGGACTAAAAAATCGTGGCGAGCTGGACGCCGTAACCGACCCGAACAACGCCGACACGGATTACGATGGAATTGCAGATCTAGACGAGCTTCAAGTTTATAATACCGACCCGATTGTGGCAGATACGGACGGTGACAAGTATGAAGATGGTATTGAGGTGCGCAACGGCTATAGCCCGAATATTAATTCTTCAAGCAAAATCTCGATTTTGGAAACGCAAGTTTTTGAGGAAAATATTGAACGCTTTGGTTTGCACGAGCCAACAGTGACGTTTTTAAGCTTAGAACCATTTATTGGGGTTTGGAGGAGTGGCGGCAATGAGGCACTAACAACAAGTCTATATTTTGCACACCCTGAAAACTGGACTAAACACGACCAGATTAATTATGTGCGCCGGACTAGCTCGCCCGATAGTTATATGGGAAGACTATCGTTAATCATCACAAATACTCTTAGTACCTCAACACAAGAAATGCTTGAGGCAGTTAGAGACACGAATGCAAATCTGAAAGAAATACAGAAGTTAGAAAGTTACGAGATTAATGTGGGTGGTTTAGACTTTTTAGTGGAGGAAGGATTTTATCTTCCGGCCCATATCTCTCCAGGTGAGAGTACTGCGGGACCGGAGGATGAGTTTTTCCAAAGAGACATAGTATTGGCAAAGGACGGTACTCCACTTTTTGTCGTCACCGTAATTGCTCAGAAGAATGTTTATGAAAACCAACCTTATTTAGTTGATTTGATATCATTCGGTATTCGTCTCTGGCCGTTTAAGTGAAGGATATTAAAAGAATAATGGCGCAAGGTGATTTGTCATCCTGATGAAAATCAGGATCTCCACTTGCCCACAAAGATCCTGAATCCCGCCTGAAACGGACGGGCAGGCAAGTTCAGGATGACATGTAAAAGTGACTTCTAAAAAAATCGTAATCAGCACAGACGAGGAGAAGCGTCTGATAAAAGAACTGGATAAAAGGAAAGATTTTGAAGCGCAGCGGATTCGGCGCTATTTAGGTATGTCCGACTTGTCGCGCGCGAAAGAAAGTCCGGTTGCCGAAATTGTCAGAAGGATTCTTGCGTATCCTTATTTCAAAGACCTCGACACTATTCGGGTTCCGGAAATTGTACCGGCAACAGTAAGTTTTGACTTGTTCGACTTTCCGGCAGATCACCCCGCTCGTTCTAAATCGGATACTTATTACATAGATGAAAAAAATATCCTCCGCACACACACCACGGTGATGTGGTATTACTATATTAAAGATCCGGGCGTGCAGAAAAGAATCGCCGAAAACAAACCTATCGGTAGCTTTTGTTTTGGCAAGGTTTATCGTAAAGATGAAATCGACAGCAAACACATGAACGTTTTTCATCAAATTGACGGCTGGTATCTGACTCCAAAGGCAGTGCGAACTATTGGTCAAATGGATTTGGAAGATGCTCTTGGCAATATTGCCAAAGCGGTTTTTGGTCCAGACGTAAAGTACCGCCTTAACCCCGATACTTTCCCGTATACGAAGCCCTCGTTAGAAATGGAAGTCGAGATTAGTAACAAATGGGTCGAGGTTGTCGGTTGTGGGGTAGTGAAAGACACGGTTTTGGAAAAATTTGGAGTAGATTCCAAAAATTATACCGGCTGGGCGTTTGGCTTTGGGCTTGAAAGACTGGCTATCGCAAGTATGGACCTGCCAGATATCAGGCTTTTGTGGAGCGATGACCAGCGCGTTAAAAAACAATTAAACCTTGGGCAAAAGTACGTAGAGGTTAGCAAGTATCCGCCGATAACGCGCGATATTTCTTTTGTCGTTGGGAAAGATTTTATTCCGAATGATTATTTTGATTTGATTCGGGAAATTGGAAAGGATTTGGTAGAAGAGGTAAAGCTTTTGGATAAGTACGAAAATGAAAAAAAATTCGGGAAAGATAAAGTTAGCTACACTTATCGTGTGATTTACAGGAGCCCCGAAAAGACATTAAAAACAGAAGAAATCGAGCCTTTGCAGGATAAACTATACAAAGAAACAAAGAAGCAATACAAGGCCGAATTGAGGTAGCAATTTTACCTAAAATGTGCTAATATTCAGTTGGTAAGAACAGTGTTAAAATGGTTTCAGTAATTAAATTAACAATAAAAATATGACGAATGAAAACAGGTCATCCGGGCGCGAATTTGCAACTAACGTAACTTCTTAAGACGAAAAAGGCTCCCGTAAAATGACACCCAACGAACTCAAAAACCCGAAAATAAACGAAGGCACAATGTTGCGAGAAGGCGCTGATCTTAATGATGAAGGAAAACTGGTTCCGTCTGAAGGTCAAGTTGAAAGAGCAAAAAAACAAATGGATCAAGTCTCAATGATGAGAAATTTAAAAAAAGCTTTGACCCCAGAAGAGATTGATTTGATCATAGTCGCGCTTGGGGCCGCGGTTTCTGGCGTGAGCGCAAAAAGTAATAATGTGGAAAGCAATTACGGACAAGCAAATAAGAAAAATGCTGAAACCTTTGTTGGGAAGCTTTGGCAGGCAAAGAGAATAACTGAGGAGATGGAAAGGAAGAATTAAACAATAGAATGGCTAAAGAAAAAACTCAAAAAGATAAACAACAATACGGGGCAGCGCAGATTACGGTTTTAGAAGGGCTTGATCCGGTACGGAAACGACCGGGGATGTATATCGGCTCGACCGGCGAGACGGGTCTTCATCATTTGGTATGGGAAGTGGTAGACAACGGCATTGACGAAGCTATGGCCGGACACGCCACCAAAGTGGATGTGGTTTTGCATAGCGACGGCAAGGTTTCGGTAACTGACAATGGCCGCGGAATCCCTATTGATAGACATAAAGTCACAAAAAAATCGGCGTTGGAAACGGTAATGACCAAACTGCATGCTGGCGGAAAGTTTGACGGACAAGCCTACAAAGTGTCCGGTGGTTTGCACGGGGTCGGTGTTTCGGTTGTAAACGCTCTTTCCTCATGGACTCGCGCGGAAGTCCGGCGTGATGGTTTTGTTTACGCTCAGGAATATGTCATTGGTAAGCCAAAACACGCGGTAAAGAAGATCGGTAAAATTTCACGAGGAGACACATTTGTTCGTGGAACCAGGATTACTTTTGAACCGGACGCGTCGGTATTTGAGACAACCGAATTTAAACTAAAAACCGTTATTGAACATTTGCGTCAGCAAGCCTACCTTACGCCGAGCACCCGGATTAATATTACCGACGAACGAGTGGGGCAAACTTTTGGTTATTTTTTTGAAGGCGGGATTGTTTCTTATATCAAGCAAATCAACAGACATAAAATTGTTAAGCATGAACCGTTGTATGTAAACAAAACACTGGAAGATGTTCAGGTTGAAGTCGCGATACAGTATACCGATGAATTTTCTGAAACTTTGCTTTCTTTTGCGAATAATATTTATACTCCGGAAGGGGGAATGCATTTAACAGGTTTCCGTACAGCTTTAACTCGATCGATAAACAAATACGCAACTAAAAATAATTATGTTAAAGAAAATGAGAAATTGACCAGTGATGATATGCGTGAGGGATTGACCGCGATAATCGCAGTCAAACTTCCAAACCCGCAGTTTGAAGGTCAAACCAAAGGGAAGTTGGGAAACCCCGAAGTGCGTACAGCGGTTGAGCAGGTGCTTGGCGAGGCTTTGGAAATCTATTTAGAAGAGCACCCAAAAGACGCGCAAAAAGTTATTGAAAAGGTTATTTTGGCCAGTAAAGCGCGTATTGCCGCGCGGGCCGCCCGCGAATCGGTTATTCGAAAAGGGGTTTTGGAAGGACTTTCTCTACCGGGGAAACTGGCCGACTGTTCTGAATCCGACCCTTCGAAATGCGAATTGTTTATTGTCGAGGGAGACTCTGCCGGCGGATCCGCGAAACAAGGGCGTAGTAGAAAGACTCAAGCGATATTACCACTCCGGGGAAAAATTTTGAATGTGGAGCGTGCAAGATTGGATAAAATGCTTGCCAACAACGAAATTAAGAATTTGATTATCGCGATGGGCACCGGGATTTCCGAACAGTTTGACATACAAAAACTGCGTTATCACCATATCGTTATTATGACCGACGCCGACGTTGACGGAGCGCATATCCGGACATTGCTTTTGACTTTGTATTACAGATATTTTAACGACATCATAAAACAAGGGCACCTCTATATCGCTCAACCTCCATTGTTCAAGATTTCTTTTGGGAAGAGTTTCGAGTATGCTTACACTGACGACCAGAAAGATAAAATTCTTGAAAAAATGAAAAAGAACGTGAAAATTGGAAAAGAAAAAAAAGTAGAGGTTCAAGAAATTGGAGTCGGCGAAGAAAACGCGCCCCCGCAACCGGAAAAAATGAAAGCGATCAATCTCCAACGCTATAAGGGTTTAGGAGAAATGAATCCGGAGCAGTTGTGGGATACTACCATGAACCCGGAAACCAGGCGAATGTATCAGGTAAAAATCGAGGACGCTGAAGTGGCAAGCGATATTTTTGAGACCTTGATGGGCAACGAAGTCGGTCCCCGAAAAAAATACATTATCACACATTCCAGATTGGTAAAGAATTTGGATATATAAACGCGACCATAAAACCTTCAGAGAAATTTCTTGGATTTTTTTTGCGTAAAAAATTCACAGGCCTAACCGCTGCGAGAAAACCGTCTGGGGTCGAGACTATTATTATGGTCCAGTTAAACAAAAGGGCTCGCGATCCGTAATCACAAAAGTGACGTTAGATCGCGAGCCCTTGGACTCGGAATACCTTTCGGGTTGCCTCGTGAGGCGTTTATTTAACTGTTGAATTTATTTTATCACTTTTACTTGTTTAGCCATAGGACTTGTTGCATATTTCGACTGGAAGTGAGCTTAAAGGTGCTTTCCAGTCCACTTTTCAAAATTAGGTGGCCACTGCTTACCCCCATAACTAGGCCTTGCACTTATTTCGAGTATAGCATATAATTTAAACCAAAGGTACCCACATTTGGGTACCAATATGGCACAAACCATCAATTTATGGAAAAAGACTACATTTTAGAGTTAATGAGATCCAAGAAAACTGTCTTTACTTTTAAAGACCTTATTTTGCTTTGGACAGAATCTGACGTGAATTTTGTTAAGAAGAAGATTCATCGTTATGTTAAGGCCGGTAAAATGAATGCTGTCCGCAGAGGTATTTACTCCAAAGACAAAAATTACGATAAATATGAGTTGGCTACAAAAATATATACTCCCTCGTACGTCAGCATGGAGACGGCTTTAGGTGCCGCTGGAATTACTTTCCAGTTGTACAGTCAGATTTTTGTTGCGTCGTATACGACAAGAGAAATTGAGTGTGATGGACAGAAATATTCTTATAAAAAAATAAAAGATACCATTCTCACTAATCAGATCGGCATAGAGTCAAGAGAAAATTACAGCATAGCTTCGCCCGAGAGAGCATTCTTGGACGTTATCTATCTCAACAAGGATTATCACTTTGATAATCTCTCGGCTTTGAATTGGGAAAAAGTATACGAAATTTTGCCTATTTACGGTGGCAATAAACGCATGGCAAAAATGGTAAAGATGTACCACGAAGCATTTAAGAAGGACTTAAAATAATAATCGTATGGCTCTTGATACTTCAAAACATAAAAATATTCTCATAAAAATCCTCAAGGATATCTACACTGATGCAACCATCAGCCCAATTTTGGGATTCAAAGGTGGAACAGCCTCAACCTTCTTTTACGGTCTGGATCGCTTCTCGGTAGATTTGGATTTTGATTTACTGGATTCGGACAAAGAGGACTACGTGTTTGATCGTGTCAAAGCAATTATTGAAAATTACGGTACGTTAAAAGAGGCACGCAAAAAAAGATTCAATCTTCTCTATGTTTTTTCTTATGACGACAAGGACATCAACGCTCAAAACGTTAAGGTAGAAATAAATCGTCGGGAGTTTGGCTCGAAGTATGCGGTTGAATCATTCCTTGGTATTTCTATGCAGGTAATGGTCAAGGAGGACATGGTTGCTCACAAGCTTTGTGCTATGTACGAGCGGATCGGTAAGACGAACCGTGATATTTTTGATGTTCAGTTTTTCCTTTCTCATGATTGGCCTGTTAATAAGAAGATCGTCGAGGACCGCATGGGTGTTTCGTATGCAGAGTTTGTGAAGAAGTGTATCGATGTGATGGAAAAATTCGACGACAGCAATATTCTCTCTGGTATGGGTGAATTACTCACCGAGAAGCAGAAATCGTGGGCAAAAGCAAAGCTTAAGTCAGAGGCGTTGTTTTCGCTTAGGTTAGCTTTGGAGAAGGAAAAATAAATATATGCCAAAGGAAATCGCCAAAAAAATAAATACAACCAAAGAACAAGAGCGTTCTGAATTGCACCGTGCTATTTGGCAGATTGCCAATGATTTGCGCGGAAGCGTAGGTAGACGGCTGGGACTTTAAGCAGTATGAAGGAAAATAGGGTCAGGAGCTATTTTGTGATATAATCCAGTTATGGTAAGAGTAAATCGAGTTGATACTGGAAATACAATTTACCATGTAATCAA
>PFAJ01000042.1 GCA_002773695.1 Candidatus Doudnabacteria bacterium CG10_big_fil_rev_8_21_14_0_10_41_10
AGAATTCATCTCCAGCCTGCGTCAGGAACGGAGTTTGAGGAAGAATAGAAAGCACCCTCATGAGAGGAGAGGCGCCATAAAAGGCGCTATTTCTATCTTAATGACCGACCGAGAAAGACTCTGAATTTCTACAAGCCAGACGAGGTTTTTGCGCGGGTATTAGCTAATCAGGATTTGCGTTAGAGGGTTGAATCCAGCGCTTTTTTATTTGACATGAATTTGATTATGGTTTAAAATTAATAGGTACAGGTAATTTCTCCTTAATTTAGGCAAAAAATCAAGAAAAATTAATAATATACTTCGAACTCCTCACCTGCCCTTCGGGCATCCTCTCCTTAGAGAGGAGAGGATGAAGGTAAAAAATGGCCGACGAACAAGCACCTAAACAGCGGATTCGTATAAAAATATTGGCTTACGATCATAAACTGATCGACCAAAGCGCTAAGCAAATTGTCGACACTGCTAAACGCAGTGGGGCGACTATTTCTGGGCCTATCCCGCTTCCAACAGACAAGAAAAAATATACGGTGTTAAAATCTACTTTTGTGCATAAAGATGCTCGAGACCAGTTTGAAATGCGTACGCATAAACGGTTGATAGATATTTTTAATCCTACAGCGAAAACAATTGATTCTTTAACAAATCTAAACCTACCCGCGGGGGTAGATGTAGAAATCAAGATGTAACGGCTGCTAACCTACGAAATATTACGAAAATACGAAAAATAAATTTTGTACTTTCGTTAAAATTTGTAATTTAGTAGCTAATGGTAAATAGGTTCTTTCTGAATTGAGCCCGGAAAGCTCAAACAGGGAGATAACGATTTACCGGTAAGAACTTCACGGTAGCGTCCCGTCCGCCTAGGCGGATCGAGACGCACCAAAGTATTTTTACTGGTCAGTCGTGGCCGGTTTTTTTAATAGCTTATAAATCAATCAGAATGACTTTCATGCTTGGTAAAAAAATGAATATGTCGCAAGTTTTCGACGCAAGCGGCGAGCATTTGCCCGTTACTGTTATTCAGGCCGGCCCATGTAAAGTAATTCAAGTTAAAACTAATGAAAAAGACGGCTATACGGCGGTACAGATTGGTTTTGGTTCAAAAATACATCTTACACGCGCTCAAAAAGGGCACCAGAGAAAGGAACATTTTTCAGATTTACAAGAATTTAGAATAGCTGTGGGAGACTCTTTGAAAGTCGGGGACGAAATGAACGCTTCAAATTTTCAACCGGGTGAGTATATTGACGTTACAGGCACCGTGAAAGGCCGAGGGTTCGCGGGTGTAATGAAACGACACGGTTTTCATGGGTTTCCGGCGTCGCATGGCCACGACCATCCCCGCATGTTGGGATCTGTTGGGAGTGCTTTCCCCCAACACGTAATGAAGGGTAAACGTATGGCCGGCCGAATGGGTGGAAATATCGTTACTGTGAAAAATTTGTTAGTGGTTGATGTTGACGCCGAGAGAAATTTAATTTTTGTCAAAGGGGCGGTTCCCGGAGCAAGTAGTGGAATCGTCAGACTAAAAAGTACCGGTAAGAAAATGGAAAAACCTTTAGAACTTTATCAGGATGATATAGAAAAAACTTTCGAAAAGAAAAAGTCGGACGGTAAGGAGAAAGAAGCGCTCGTGGAAAAAAAAGAGGCGGAAAAACCCAAGGAAGTGAAAACTGAAAAGGATCCAAAGAAATAGAATTTATATATGATAAAAACAACGGTTTATAATTTTGTCGGAGAAGAAACCAAGCAGGCAGAAATGTCTGATAAGATTTTTAAAGTTGTTGTTTCTCCGAAATTGGTTACACAGCTGGTTAATGCTGAACTTTCAAACAAGAGAAACACCGTTGGATCGACAAAAACCAGAGGTTTGGTTCGTGGCGGCGGCCGCAAACCGTGGAAGCAAAAAGGTACGGGACGCGCGCGTGTCGGGTCTATACGAAGCCCGCTTTGGCGCGGCGGTGGAACAATTTTTGGTCCAAGCGCCAACCGGAATTTTAAAAAGAATGTAAACCGACCGCAGTTTCGGAAAGGTCTGTTCGCGGTGTTGACTCAATTGTTGGAAAAGAAGAATTTACACGTAGTGACAGGGATAACCCAAGAAAATATAAAAACGAAAGAACTGGATGTAAAATTTAAAGCCTTTTGTAAGAAAGTTAATATTCCAACAATCAGTTTAGCGGTGGTTATTAGCAGTCCTAACAAATCATTTGAACGTAGCGCTAGAAATTTGGATTGGGTGGAAGTTTTGAGAGTATCTGAAATCACACCTTATAGACTGTTAAAACGAAAAAATGTTTTAGTCGCGCAGGATGCAATAGCTGCTATAGAGAAAAGATTTTTAAAGTAATAATTATGGGATTTTTTGATAAAATCAGAAAGAGCAAGAAGAGCGATGATAAGCGGAAATCTTCTGTAAAGAAAGAAGAGAATGTTTTGAGCATGGTTAAAGAAGATGAACCGAAAGAGAAGGTAAAACCGGTCGTGTTAAAGGAGCAAACCGGAGATGCTTACAAAATTTTAATCAAACCGCAGATTACGGAAAAAGCAACCATGCTTGCAACCCGTGGTAAATATGTTTTTCAGGTGCATCCAGATTTTAACAAAGCAGAGATTAAAAGAGCGATTGAAAAAGTGTATGACGTTCATGTCAGAAAGGTAAATATTCTTACAATATCTGGAAAAGCTCGGAGGTATGGACGATCTGTCGGGCGGACTAAAGATTGGAAAAAAGCGGTAATCTCGGTTGCAAAAGGCGAGCGAATTGCCAGCGTAACCGCAACAGAGCAAGCATAAACAAGAACCAGGGTATAGGGTTTAAATAAAAACTTTACTCTATAACTTCTAAACCATCAAAATTATGGCAATAAAACTATACAAACCAGGGACTCCGGGAAAACGAAAAACTTCGGTTATTGATTATGCCAAAGTTTTGAGTAAAAATGTTCAAACACCTAAATACCTGCTAACCTCCAAAGCTAACGCTGCCGGAAGAAACCATCGGGGTGTGATTACAACTCGTCACCGGGGTGGAGGATCGAAAACCATTATTCGAACCGTTGATTTTATTCGAAGCGACAAAGCTGATATTCCCGCGAAAATTCAGACAATCGAATACGATCCGGGACGTTCTTCATTTATAAGTTTGGTTTCGTATGCTGATGGAGAGAAGAGATTTATCCTTACTCCTGAAGGGGTAAAAGTCGGAGATGTTTTACTTACATCAAAAACCGCGCCTATTAAACCGGGCAACCGATTACCACTTTTTAATATTCCCGTTGGAACCTATGTGCACGACGTAGAACTGCAACCCGGACGAGGTGGTAAAATGGGTCGTGGCGCCGGATCGTTTGTAACGGTGCAGGCGATCGAAGGTGGTGACGCAGTGTTGCGGCTGCCTTCCGGAGAGATTCGGTTGGTAAAAGATAATTGCTGGGCAACGATCGGTCAGGTTTCAAACGCAGATTGGTTCAACGTACGAATAGGAAAAGCCGGTAGGAAACGATTGATGGGCCGCAAACCGCACATCCGCGGTAAAGCTATGAACCCGGTGGACCATCCTCATGGTGGCGGTGAAGGAAACCAACCGATCGGAATGAAATATCCCAAAACTCCGTGGGGTAAACCAGCTTTGGGCGTTAAAACCAGAAAATCTAAAAAGTACAGCAATAATCTGATTATTAAACGCCGAAAGAGCAACAAGTAATATGAGCAGAAGTTTAAAAAAGGGTCCGTATTTAGACGAACGATTAATGACGAGAGTAAAAGACAGAAAGCCGGCTCAAGCTGGTTCGATTAAAACGTGGTCACGAGATTCAACGATTGTTCCGGAAATGGTTGGTTTTATATTTGATGTTCATAACGGTAAAACACATATATCAGTGAAAGTGGTCGAGGAGATGGTAGGACACAAGCTCGGAGAATTTTCTCCGACTAGGAAATTTGTCCGCCATGGAGGACGTATGGCCAAAGAGCAGGAAATGGCGGCGCAAGAATCTGAAAAGCAAAAAATTGCAGCTTCAAAAGAAGAAGATAAAAAATAGTTTTACGAAATACGAGCCTATACTTGACCTATCTGCCGGCATACGAATATACGAATCATAGGGGCGGGACTGGCGAAGATTATTAAGAGATTTTTTAACAAGGTATTATTCGATAAACGGAGTTTATGACAGACAAAGTTGAGCAAAAAAATATCGAAGTCAAAGCCAGAATTGGCGATTTACGGATTTCTCCAAGAAAAGTCCGGTTGGTTACTGATTTATTGAAGAAAAAAACGGTTGCGGAGGCTAAAGGACAACTTCGCTTGTTATCAAAAAAATCCGCGAAGCCAATTTTAAAACTAATCAATTCGGCAGTGGCGAACGCTGTACACAATTTTCAAATGAATCCTGACAAATTGAGGATTCAAAATTTGACCGTTGATGCGGGACAGGTTACGCTTCGTTTTAGACCTAGAGCTCAAGGGAGAGTTTCCCCGGTGAGACATCGAACTTCTATTGTTCAAATAGTTTTGGTTGATGATCCGAAAATCAAAGTTAAGACTCGTAAAATATTGAAACCGGTTGTTAAAGAGAAAGTAACTCAAAAGGACGAGATTGAGAGTGACGAAAAGTTAGCCAAAGAAGGAATTAAGGAAGATCAGGCAAAAAATCTACCATTACAACCAAAAGGCCAGGTGCCGGATTTGAAAAGAGGGAAAGGAATCAGAAAAGGTTTTGTCGATATTAAAAAGAGATTATTTAATAGAAAAACGAACGCATAAGATTATGAAATACGAATCTGTACGAATATACGAATCAAAGAAACAACTGTCGATACTCGTACAACCTGGCTTAAACAGTATTTATATATTCGTATTAATTAGTAATTAGTAAATAGATGGGACAAAAGATTAATCCAAAAGCATTACGAATAAATATTACCGACGTTTGGCGGTCTCGCTGGCATACCAAAGTTAACTATACTCAAACCTTGAAAGAAGACGTCATCCTTCGAGAATTTATAGAAAAAAACTATAAAACTTCCGGAATTGATCGTGTCGAAATCGAGCGGTTCAACGATCAGTTGGTTATTATTATCAAAACCACCAAACCGGGGATGCTGATTGGACGAGCCGGCGGCGGGATTGAAGACATGAAGAAGAAATTGAAGAGCGAGTTCAAGTTGCAGAAGAATTTTAAAGTTAATATTGAAGAAGTTAAACAGATCAATTTATCAGCTCAAGTTTGGAGTGGGACTATTGCTGAACAGCTGGAAAAGCGAGTGTCACACAGACGAGCGATAAAACAGGCTATTGACCAAATCATGGACGCTGGAGCGAAGGGTGTAAGGATTTTGGTAAAAGGCCGTTTGGGCGGTTCGGAGATTGCGCGAGGAGAAAGACTTTCAAAAGGAAGCCTGCCTTTACACACATTGCGCGCTCGGATCGATTATGGGGAAGCAACCGCTTTTACCACTTATGGAACGATTGGAATAAAAGTTTGGATTAATACGGGAGAAGTTTTCGATAAAACCGATACTAGTGGCGCCGAAAAGGCAGAGGAAAAGAAATAACCACGATTCAAATATAAGCAACGAAACATTGAATTAATTTCGAAAAAAGCGACCGAAGAAGATTAGCAGGTAATAATTTATTAGTAGAATTCGTAAACTGATGGCGTTAATTCCGAAAAAAGTAAAACATCGCAAACATCACCGAGGAGATCTTTCCGGAAGATCAAAAGGTGGTACCGCTTTTAATTTCGGAACATTTGGTTTGAAGGCCACCACCAACGGCTGGTTGACCACCAAACAGATCGAAGCGGCAAGACGAGCGATGACTCGGTATGTTCAAAGAGGTGGTAAGGTTTGGATTCGTATTTTTGCTGACAAACCGGTAACTTCTCACGGAGCGGTTATGGGAGGCGGTAAAGGGGGCGTTGATTACTTTGTTTCTGTAGTAAAAAAAGGCCGAATTATTTTTGAAATGGATGGCGTAACCGAAGATCAAGCTAAAGAAGCAATGCGCCTCGCTTCTCACAAGTTGCCAGTTAAGACGATTTTTATTGTTAAAGAGTAATATGAGTAATTTTTTAAAGACAAAAGAATTACGGACGAAGAAGCCCGATCAGTTGCAGAAAATGCTTGCTGAGCGAAGAGAAAGATTTCGAGCTTTGCGGTTTGACATTTCTTCCAAGCAGGTAAAAAATCATCGTCAGTTACGATTTCTAAAAAGAGAAATCGCGAGGATTATGACTATTTTAGCTGAAAGTAAATAATTTTTTAACCAATTATTATGGAAAGTGAGAATCCAAAAAAATTACAGAAAATTGTCGGGGAAGTTATTGCATGCAATACTCCAAAAACTATACAGGTGAAAGCTTCTATTTTTAAAGTTCACAGCAAGTATAAAAAACGTTATTTGGTTACTAAAAAGTATGTCGCTCACGATGAAAAAGGGCAGTGCAAGGTTGGCGACAAGGTGGAAATTGTTGCTAGCAAATCATATAGCCGCACAAAACATTTTATTGTTAGTAAAGTAATCTAACATTCATGATGCAATTACGATCAAAACTGGTAGTCGCTGATAACTCCGGAGCAAAAGAGCTCGCAGTCTTTAATATTGGCGGTAAAAACCGCAAGAAAAAAGCGGGGATTGGCGATATTATTCATGGTTCGGTCAAATTTTCCACACCTCGGGCGCAAGCAAAAAAGGGTGAAAAGTATTACGCGGTGATTGTGCGAACAAGAAAAGAAATGAGAAGAGCGGATGGTTCATATATTCGTTTTGATGAGAATGCTTGTGTGCTGGTAAATAAAGCAAACAAAGAACCGATCGGGACCCGTGTTTTTGGCCCTATTCCGAGAGAGTTGCGAGACTTGGGTTTTACTAAAATTATTTCTTTAGCTCCGGAAGTGATTTAAATAATATGTTAAAAGGATTAAAAAAAGGCGACAATGTAAAAGTGATGACTGGTAAAGATCGGGGAAAAACCGGTAAGATTATTTTCGTTGACCGACAAGCGGAAAAAATAATTGTTGAAGGAATAAATATGCTTACCCGACATCAACGCGCGAAAAAAGCCGGACAAAAAGGACAGAAGGTAAGATTGCCCGTCGCGATGCATGCTTCAAAAGTCATGCTTGTTTGTCCGCACACCGGAAAACCCACCAGAGTTGGATTTATGACGAATGAAAAAGGGATTAAAGTCAGGATTTCAAAAAAATCTAATAAACCTATTGATTAGTATATGAAAAGTTTACTGGAAAAAATTAATAAGGATTTAAGGCCAACTCTTCAAAAAGAGCTGGGTGTTAAAAACATTCACTCGTTGCCATCAGTTGCCAAAACTGTCATTAATGTTGGGATTCGATCTGATGTGGGCGATAAAAAAGTGATCGAAAATATTATTCAGGATTTAAAGGCGATTGCAGGACAATCCCCGGTAAAAACTTTGGCAAAGAAATCAGTTTCTGCTTTTAAAGTAAGGGAAGGACAAGTGGTTGGTTTAATGGTGACTTTGCGCGGTAGAAGAATGTACGATTTTTTGGATAAACTGATGAATGTAACGTTAGCGCGGGTTAGAGATTTTCGTGGCCTGGAAGAAAAAGGTTTTGATTCATCCGGAAATTATTCGATCGGTCTCAAAGACCAGACCGCCTTTCCGGAGATTTCTTCCGATCAAATGAAAACTCCTTTTGGTTTACAGGTTACAATAGTAATGAGGGCAGAGAACAAAGACCATGCAAAGAAATTTTTAAAATTAATCGGATTACCTTTAAAGAAGTAAAGAATATAGGTTAAAAGTTAAAATATGGCAAGAAAAGCATTAGTAGTAAAAGCTCTAAAGAAGCCAAAGTACATGACCCGAAAGGTTCGGCGTTGCTGGCGTTGTGGACGAAACCGTGGCTATATGCGCGATTTTGATCTATGCCGAATTTGTTTTCGTGAGCTTGCTATGAAAGGTGAAATTCCTGGTATAAAGAAAGCCTCGTGGTAGCATCCGGATTAAAAATTATTTTATTACCTAATAAGCTAAAAGCTACAACCCATCTAATATGAGCGATCCAATTTCAGACATGTTTACTCAAATAAGAAACGCCGCTATGGCTCAAAAGGCAGAGGTTATTTTGTCATATTCCAAGTTTAAAAAACAACTTGCTGATTTATTACTGAAACAAGGTCTGATTTCAGAAGTTTTTGAAAGCACTGAAGACAATCATAAAACCCTTGGGGTAAAACTCAAATATGTTGGCGGAAAATCAGTCATTGAAGGTATAAAAATGGTGAGTAAACCGGGCCAAAGAATATATTCAAAATCGTCAGATATCCCCAATACCTTATCGGGATACGGGGTTACTATTGTGTCCACTTCTAAAGGGTTGTTAACAGATAGACAGGCAAAATCAGATAAGGTTGGCGGAGAAGTTATCTGTCAGATTTGGTAGCCGTGATTCCAATATATTAATGCATCAATGATACGAATAAATTCAGAATTAAAAATTTTGTTAGTATAATTAGGATCAATTCGTATATAAGTATCGAACAATATGTCCAAAATCGGAAAAAGACCAATAGAGTTGCCGGAAGGCGTCACCGCCAAGCTTGAAGCTGGGAAGATTTTGGTGACTGGCCCAAAAGGCAAAATGGAACTCGCAACTAACCCTTTGGTTAAGATAAAAGTAGAAGAAAAGAACGTTGTCGTGAGTATTGATGATTTGAGTAATACGAAGAAAAAAGCAATGTGGGGGACGATGCGGTCTCTTATAAATGGCATGGTTGAAGGGGTAAGTAAAGGATTTGAAAAGAAATTGGAAGTGATTGGCGTTGGTTACCGAGTGACAACTGATAAGAAAAAGATTAATCTGCATTTAGGCTATTCTCACCCAATTGATTTGGAAATTCCAGAAGGTTTAGAAGTTACCGCGGTTAAAAATGTAATCACTGTTTCAGGTATTAATAAACAGTCAGTCGGTCAGTTTGCTTCGATAATCCGATCAAAGAGAAAACCGGAGCCGTATAAAGGCAAGGGAGTTAAATATTCTAACGAAGTAATTCGTAGAAAAGCCGGAAAGGTTATGAAGGCGGCCGGAGCTTAAAATTTTTAATATAATATGAAAGCAACTGTAAAAAAACGAATAGCGAGAAAAACCCGTCACCGAAGAATTCGGAAGGTGGTTCGTGGTACTACAAAAATTCCTCGGGTAGCAATTTTTAGAAGTTCCGGACACATTTACGCGCAACTAATAGACGACATAAAAGGGAAAAGTCTCGGACAGGCATCTTCTTTAAAGTTGGAAGGATCCGGTAAAGGAAATAAAACAGAGAACGCAAAGCAGGTTGGAAAAAATTTGGCAGCGCTCGCAAAAGCCAAAGGTGTAGAAAAAGTTGCTTTTGATCGAGGAGGTTATGAGTATCATGGTCGAGTAAAAGCCTTGGCAGAAGCCGCCCGTGAAGCCGGCCTTAAATTTTAGTATCCGAACGGCGCACTACAAATGCGCGTATCCTAATTAAGAATTGAACTATGAGAAAAGGAAATACAAGATCAAGAGATTCTGAGTTTGAACAAAAAGTTGTCGAAATCAGCAGAGTTACCCGCGTTGTCGCCGGTGGTAAACGTATGCGATTTCGCGCTTTGGTTGTGATCGGTGATAAAAAAGGAAGAGTTGGAATGTCTTTGAAAAAAGGAGCTGATGTTTCTGAAGCGGTAAAAAAAGCCTCTGGAGACGCAAAGAAGGAATTAATTTCAGTCCCAATGGTTAGAGGCACAATCCCGCATCAGATTAAGGCAAAGTACAAAGCCAGTGTAGTGATGTTAAAACCAGCCCCTCCTGGAACCGGAGTTATCGCCGGTGGCCCAATCCGACCGGTTGTTGAGGTTGCGGGAATTTCCAATATTGTATGTAAAATGATGGGCTCGGCGAGCAAAATCAACAACGTCAAAGCGACTCTCAAAGCGCTTGCGGGACTTCGCCAGCCAAAAGCCGGAAGAGGAGAGAGAAAGTCTGATAATAAAATCGTAGAAAAAAAGTAATCAGAGTTTAACTTTAATGGAAGTATCATTACACAATTTAAAATCTAGTGGGAAGCGAAAGCGGATGCGAATTGGTCGTGGAAATTCGGCTGGTAAAGGAACATATTCCGGCCGTGGTATTAAAGGTCAATTTGCTCGATCCGGTAGTTCGATGAGAGCAGGATACGAAGGTGGAAGAACTTCACTAATCACCTCAACGCCAAAAATGCGCGGAAAAGGCTTCCGGAGCTTTAAAGCTTTTGTGTCTGTATTAAACTTGGGAGATTTAAATCGTTTTAACGACGGTGATGTTATTACCCAAAAAAAACTAGTCACCGCTAGACTGGTTAAACCCGGACCTGTTAAAATTTTAGGTACGGGCGAGCTTAGAAAGAAACTAAGTGTTCGATTGCCGGTTTCGTATTCCGCAAGAGTCAAAATCGAAAAAGCCGGTGGTACCGTGTTGAAACCTGTTGATGAATCCGGAAGCAAGGTTGAAGAAACTAAAAAGAGTGGCGTTTAGTATTATTATCAAAAACTGACGCATGAAAAAACTTATCCAAATTTTCAAGTTGAAAGACCTCCGTATGAAGATTATCGCGGTGGCGTTGCTGTTGGCCGCTTCCCGGGTTTTTGCTCATATTCCGATTCCAGGAATTGATACGGCTCAACTAAAAGAATTTTTTCAACAAAACCAATTATTTGGGCTTTTGGATATATTTGCCGGTGGCGGTTTAACCAATGTTTCTATTGCAATGTTGGGACTAGCGCCCTACATTACAGCGTCTATCATCATCCAGTTGTTAACTATTCTTATTCCAAAACTGCAAGAACTTTCCAAAGAAGGCGGGGAAGCCGGAAGAGCGAAAATTAACCAGTACACCAGATTTCTAACAATCCCGTTAGCCGTTTTACAGGCGTTTGGAACTATTATGTTATTCTCCCGTGGCGGTGGTGGTGCGGGAATAATTGGGGTTTTGACACCGTTTGAATGGTTACTCACCCTGCTTTCAGTTACAGCGGGGACAATGATTCTGATGTGGCTCGGAGAAATGATTACTGAATATAATATTGGAAACGGGATCTCTCTTTTGATTTTTGCGGGTATCGTCGCGCAATTACCACAATTTCTTTCAAGCGCTTCTTTATCTTTTGATTCTACCCAAGCCCCGACTTTAATAGGGTTTGGAGTGATCGCGTTACTGGTTATTGCCGGAGTGGTAATGATTACCGAAGCTACGCGAAACATTCCGGTGTCATACGCCAAGCGCATACGAGGGAATAAACTATACGGCGGGGTCTCCACCCACTTGCCACTGCGAGTCAACACCGCCGGTGTTATCCCGATAATTTTCGCTATTTCAGTTTTGTTGTTTCCGGGGATTGTCGCGAATTTTTTTGTACAGGCTAACAACGCCATGATTTCCGGGATTGCTCAGAAAGTGGTTGAAATTTTCAATAATCAAACTTTTTATGGAGCGGCATATTTCTTGCTAGTGGTGTTGTTTACATTTTTTTATACGGCAGTCGTGTTCAATCCAGATGAAGTCTCGGAAAATATTCAGAGGCAGGGCGGGTTTGTTCCCGGTCTTCGACCAGGAAGCCAAACCGCGGATTTTTTAACGAAAGTTTTGAACCGGATTACTTTGGCCGGCGCCGTATTTTTGGGGCTTATCGCAGTCCTACCGTTTTTGTTCCAGGCCTTTACCGGTTCCGGAAACCTGGTGATTGGTGGAACTTCTCTTTTGATCGTTGTCGCGGTAGTAATAGAAACCGTTAAACAGATTGAATCACAGCTGGTTGCTCACGACTACGAAGGGTTTTGAGAGAGCTAGTAGATTCGATGCAGAAAACAGCCTGAAAAGGCCGTTTTATTTTTCCTTGACAGAGGTTAATAAATGGTTTACAATTTTTTCACATGCAGGTATTTGGCGGAACGTTGCGGTTGCAGCCATCTATCTGTTTTCTCCTTGGTACATCAAGGCTCTCCGCTACTGGGAGATCAGAGTCGTAAGACACCTGCGCGGAGAGCCGGCAATAATAAAGAGGATTTCGTTTTCATTCGATTTTTTTTCTCCTTGGAGTTGCGGTTTTTGCTTGGCTGGCCCCCGTGGTTGGCCAAGCGTTTTGTTTTTAAAAAAGTAACAACGACTTTGAATTACGAAACTCCCCAAACATAATATCTTTTAAAGGCAACACCCGAAGCAATCTCGCCGATTTTTTAAAGAATTATTTCGGCCACCGATCTGCCGATGACAGGAATATCGGGGTTTTGTAATTCACAGGCAAGAAAGACCTTGTGGGATAAAAGGTTTTTTTGTTTGTGTTATAATATACTCATGGAAATATTTGATTTAGTCGGTTTAATAAAAACAGCCGGACTTCTTGGGGTCTGGGGTATAATTTTTGCGGAAACCGGATTACTTATCGGATTTTTTTTGCCCGGGGATTCATTGCTTTTCACCGCCGGATTTTTAGCTTCACAGGGATTTTTAAATTTTTATGCTTTAGCTATCGGGAGTTTTGTCGCCGCGATCGTTGGTGATAGCGTGGGGTATGCTTTTGGAAAAAAAGTCGGACCCGCAATATTTAAAAGAGAAGACTCACGATTTTTCAAAAAAAGTCATTTGGAAAAAGCTCGTGAATTTTACGAAAAGCATGGTGGAAAGACTATTATGCTTGCTCGGTTCGTGCCGATTGTTCGAACGTTTGCCCCGATAGTTGCCGGAGTTGGAAACATGAAATATTCCCATTTTATTTCATATAATATTGCGGGTGGGTTTATCTGGACCATCGGAATGTCGTCTTTGGGATTTTTTCTGGGGAATATTTTGCCAAATCCGGATAAGTACATACTTCCGATTGTTGGATTAATTATTTTACTTTCAATATCGCCGGGAATTGTCCACGCGCTAAAAGATAAAGAAACCAGAGAAAACATTTGGAGATTTGTAACCAGGAGATCATAGGAGGAATACTATTGAAGAGGTTTGTTGTCAGACCAGCGGAGAAAGGTGAGATGCCGGCAATCCGAGCGCTAATCCGGACTCGTCCAAAAGAACTTGCGCAGAAACATCTGCCGGGCTTACGCTCTTTTTTTGTGGCTGTAACAAGCTCGGGTGAGATCGTAGGTTGCGCGGCGATCTAGATTTATAGCAAAAGACTTGCTGAATTTCGGAGCCTTTGTGTTTTGGATGGCTATGAAGGCAAAGGAGTCGGCAGTAGTTTGTGGGAGGCTTGTCAAAGAAAAGCGAGTGGACGGGGGTGTTTGAGATTGAATTAAGAACAGACAAACCGGGGTATTTTGAAAAGTTTGGTTTTAGGGTAGAACGTACCGGCAAAACCGCGATGTTTTTGGATCTTGGAAATGGAAAAGATCCTTAGTGCCAAACGGCAGCACAATGTTGTGGCCTTTTTTATTTACTGGTATGCTTGATAAGTGATAAGTAATTGAAAATATGCCCTATAAATTTAAAGAAATAGAAGTCCGGTTTTTGGAGATTGATGAAAAATCGCTCAAGCGAAAACTTTTGGATTTGGGGGCAAAAGATTATGGGAAGGATTTGCTTAAAGACGATTTATATTACCATACGGACAAAGAATTCGATGATAATCATAAAAGGTTCTGTCGGATTAGACACGCTAAATCGGGTATGACTTTTACTTATAAACATTTCCAGTCGCATTCGGCAACAGGAACAAAAGAAATCGAGTTTGAAATTGAGGATGAGGAATCCCTAAACGCGTTTCTCGTCGAGATGGGTTGGGAAAGAGTTCGTAGGAACGAGGTTAAGCTACATAAGTTCGTTTTGGATAAAGTGATTTTTGATTTCAAAATCTGGCCGTCTGTTCCTCCCGTTGTAGAGTTGGAAGGCGAGTCCGAGGAGGATTTGAAGTCAGCTGCAAAAAAAGTTGGTTTAGATTGGAACGAGGTCGAATTGCGGCCACCCCCGGTTGTTTTAGAAAAGGTTTATAAAATTCCGATTCATGATTTGAAACTGTTCACTTTTGACAAGATTGAGTAATATGAATGCGGGAAAAGATCAAACCAGACACCTAATGACGCTTTGTACGATTAGAAAACAAGGGAAGATTTTGTTGGGTTTAAAAAAGAAAGGTTTCGGACAGGGGCTTTGGAACGGATTTGGCGGTAAGGTCGAGAAAGGAGAAACTATTGAACACGCGGCGGTGAGAGAGGTGCAGGAAGAAGCAGGGATTCCCCGCTTGGTTTAAAAAAGTGGGGAAAGATTGATTTTTATCAATTTAACGGGGAAGTTTTCGAGGTTCATTTTTTTACGGCTACGAGTTTCTCGGGTACTCCCAAAGAATGGGAGAAACTTATTCCTAAATGGTTTGACGAGACTAAAATCCCGTATGATAGAATGTTTCCGGATGATAAGATTTGGCTACCGATGTTACTTCGAGGACAAAAGTTTTCCGGGGAAGTCTGGTTTGATAAAGATTATAAAATAGTAAAGCACACGATTAGAGCAATTTAAAAAACGGCTCCTTACTAACCCCTACTCACCGGCAGGCAGGTTTTTTATAAAAAGGAAAATATGATTCTACGCAGGAAACGGAAATTAAAGCAAAAGTAAAAATCGAAAAATGGTGCCTGAAAAGCTGAAGAAAAGACATAAAAGAGTTCTTAAAATTATTAAAGGAGCTTGAGTCTATTTTAAATGATCGAGTGGATATTGGTTTTAGGATATTTTGATGTATAATAAGATTATAGGGGTAAATATAAAAAGATGAAAAATCTCAAAAATATAGTAAATTTTCTTTTTGAAACCGGGATTTTGGCAAAAACTCCACGGTCCGGTTTTCATTTTTTAGGCTCGGGAAAACAATCTGTTGCCGAGCATACCAATCGAGCCTCGTTTATCGGCTACGCGCTTTCTATGATGGAGAAAAACGCGGACACCGCAAAAGTTTTGAAGATGTGTTTACTACACGATTTAGCAGAGGCAAGAACTACGGATTTAAATTATCTACACCAAAAATATACCGTCGCCAAAGAAGAAAAAGCCGTTGAAGATTTGAGCAAGACTTTGCCTTTTGGAGAGGATATTAAAAATACGATTAAGGAGTACCAAGAAAGAATCACTCTCGAAGCAAAGTTGGCAAAAGATGCTGATAACCTGGAGTGGGCGTTGTCGATGAAAGAGCAATGGGATATCGGAAATGTCCGCGCAAAAGATTGGTTTGAAATAACAGTAAAAAGATTGATAACCGACACCGGAAAGCGGTTGGCCGAGGAAATCCGTAAAACCGATAGCAACGACTGGTTTTTTCCAAACAAAAATGACGACTGGTGGGTAAACAGGAATAAAAAGAAATAACACGCAGTGTCATTCCGGGCTACGATCCGGAATCCATAAAATAGTTTTACAATATGGATATATTGTCACATGCACTTTGGGGAGGAGTCGCCTTTGGAAGAAAATTAAAACGAAATTATTGGCTGGCTTTTTTGTTCGGATTACTGCCGGACTTCGTAACATTTACCCCGCTGTTTGTTGGAGCGCTGTTTGGTTATTTTAATCTAACGCATTTAACCGCAGAGGCATCTGGAGCCATCCCGAGTTTCGTTTACATTTTATACAACTTAACTCATAGTTTAATAATTTTTAGCGTGATATTTTTGGTTGTTTGGATAGTTTTAAAAAAGCCATTTATACCGCTTTTAGCATTGCCTTTGCATATTATTTTAGATATTTTTACTCACGGTGTAGACTTTTTCCCAACACCATTTTTATGGCCGGTATCAAATTTTGCTTTTGATGGAACTATTTGGACAAAACCGATAATTTTTTTACCAAACGTTGCCGGGTTAATTTTGGTTTATGGATTTTGGTATTTTAAAACACGTCGTAAAATTAATTATTAAAATGTATGTGTTCGCCTCACGTGTATAAAGGTTTTGAGTACGAATTATAATTAAAAAAATATATATGAAGTTTAGCATAAAGGCGCTGGCCATGGGATGTGGCTTTACCAACGCTTTTGCATTTTTAGTTCTTGGATTGACAGCCGCGTTTCTTGGTTGGGGGAATGAACTGGTGGAATTGGCTTCGAAACTTTATCTTGGGTACGGGGTTGACCCAATTGGGCTAGTGGTTGGAGTTTTGTGGGCGTTTGTAGACGGATTTCTTCTCGGGGCGTTATTTGCAACCGTGTACAATAAGTTTTTGTAAGGTTTAGTAGAGAAAAAATAAACTACCGCCGGCATGACACCGGCGGTAGTTTATTTCCTTTCTAGAAATTCTGGGTTTTAGGCCGGGGAGGACGTTTTTAATATTTTTCGAGCGAGGCGTTAGCCGAGTCGAGAAGATACAATAATATAGTTCTCGATTTCCTCCCTAGGCGGACAAGTCGCTCGAACAATAACGTTTTTCAAACGAGGAGCCTTGGGGGAAAGTTATGAGAGGACGTTATTGATTAGCGGATTTGAAAATTAACCTCACCTCTTAAACCCCTAGTATTTTAGACGTTTTTTTGATATGCTGGGTGATAGAGTGTTGTATGAAAGTAAGACGTTTTTAAAAAAAATACGTTTCTGGATTACGCCGAAACGTATCGGTCAAAGACGGCCTGATGTTGTTCGCGCGTCGTTGGTTAACAATCCTTGCCTCGCAAGGCCTGGATTGTTAAGAAGAGGCACGCCAGCGCTCCCAAGCCGCTCCATATCCTCCTGGCCACAATCGCGTCCCAAGAAACAAGGTTGAAAGTCATGAGGACAAAAATCGTCATAAATACAAAAAAAAGGATCGCCTTACCCATCCGGTCTTTCCAAGGCATCATTTGCCCTCCTGTATCAAGTTTTTTTAGATAACGATGTAAGAAAATATAATAGCACCTTAATTAATAAATCTCAATGTTTAAAATAAACGACCTTTTGTAAACAAAGGCTGTAATATTTAAGTTATATGAACCTCGGTTTTTGGGGAAAATTAAAAAAACCGATCATGGCGCTGGCGCCGATGGCGGATGTTACCGATGTTGCGTTTCGGGAGATGTTTTCTATGTACGGAAAACCTGACGTTATGTTTACCGAGTTTGTTTCTACCGACGGACTTTGTTCTTCCGGCCGGAAAAATTTGATGCGTGAGTTGCAATACACCCCCAAACAACGGCCGATTGTCGCCCAAATTTGGGGGAACAAACCGGAAAATTTTTATAAGACAGCGTTACTGCTCAAAAAACTCAAATTCGATGGGATTGATATAAATATGGGCTGTCCGCAAAGAAAGGAGATCGCGCAGGGGACTTGCGTCGCTTTAATCAAAAAGCCGGATTTGGCAAAAAAAATTATCAAAGAAATCATGCGTGGCGCGGGGAAACTTCCGGTTTCAGTTAAAACCCGGATCGGTTTTGATAAAATCGAAACAGTGAAGTGGGTTGGTCATCTTTTGGAAACAAAACCCGCGGCGATTATTTTGCACGCACGGACTAAAAAAGAAATGTCCAAGGCTCCCGCGCATTGGGAAGAGATTGCCAAAGCAGTTGAATTGCGTGACGAGTTAAAATCAAAAACTCTCATTTTGGGAAATGGTGACGTTTGGGATTTAGCAGATGCCCGCGCAAAAGCGCAAGAAACCGGGGCGGACGGGGTAATGCTTGGTCGCTCGGCATTTGGCAACCCATGGTTGTTTAAAAAACGAATTAAGGAGATTACCATCGAGGAAAAACTAAAAGTCTTGCTTGAACATGTTAAGTTGTATGAAAAGTTTTTTGGTTCTGCCATCGCCACTCCTCGACAAAAAATCTTGGCGCCCCTCCACGGGCAGGAGAGGACGCATAAGAATTTCGCGGCGATGCGAAAATATTTCAAAGCTTATGCTTCAGGGTTTGAAGGCGCTCGGGAGTTGCGGGCAGATTTAATGCGGTCGGAAGACGGCAATCAAACTCGAAAAGTTATAGGGTCATTTTTAAAAAAATGAAGTTAACGCATGAAAAATTGATAATTAGATCAGTAATCCTTGTTGTTATTGTTATTGTGGCTTTTCTGATGTATTATTTGATTCCCGGTTCGGGCGCCCCGAGTCTCCATCAATCATATTTTAGTAATCAAGATTTTTACGACGAAGCATTTGAATACGCAAACAACAATAGAGTCACAGGAGTAGATGGCGATAAAATTAAAGGGCTGGTTGTTAATCATCATTTATTGGCCCCACATTTTATAGCCCGCGCCATAAACCAAGTGGCGACAGATAGTAAACGAGTGGTGGTACTGTTGTGTCCAAACCATTTTTCTAACGGAAAATTTGATATAAATTTGTCACTTTCCGATTGGCAAACTCCTTATGGAATATTGGAAAACGAGAGTTCGTTATCGGATAAACTAACAGATACCGGGATTGTTGGAAATGATGAAGATGTGTTCGAACAGGAACATGGAATTTCCGGAATAGTCGCTTTTATTAAAAAGGCGTTGCCCAACTCAAAAATCCTCCCCGTGGTTTTTAAAGATCGGACTACAAACGATGCGATGGGGGAATTTGTCGGATTTTTAGAAAGTTTACTTCCGGATAATGCTTTGGTGATAGCATCGGTTGATTTTTCCCACGATCTTCCGTCACAAATTTCGGAATTTCATGATAAGAAATCGGTTCAGGTGCTTTCAAATTTTGAAATCGACAACGTCGATTTTCTTGATGTGGATTCAGCCCCTTCACTAAAAGTTTTGTTTTCCTTTTTAGAGAAAAGGGCAGCAACCCAGTTTACTCTGCTAGATCATTCTAATTCCGCAGTTATCACGAAAGACGATTCTCAAACGGAGACTACCAGTCACATTACCGGTTTCTTTTCAGAGGGAGAGGCTGCAAACCATCAGGATAAATCAGCAAGCCTGCTTTTTGCCGGCAATATAGAGCTTTCCGAAGAAATAAAAAAAAGTTTACTTGACAATCGCCCAGAAAATCAACTGGCAAAATTTTCAAGGATTTTTTTGGGAAATGATATCACGGTCGCGAGCGTTTCAGCTGACGATCCAGACGGAGTTTTTGCCAGCGCGTCGGTTTTGGAGTCAAAAGGGGTAAACGTGGTTTATGAAACCGGGTCGGATTATGTTTCCGAGACGGAGGTTCGCGGAATAAGAGTCGGAATTTATTACCAAGGAGATAAAAACTTGTCTGAACATTTAGCGCAAGATAAAATTGAAAATTTGAAGAGTAAAAACGACTTTATAATCGCGATTTTGGAAAATCCTAACAGCTTGGATTTGACTGTCCAAGCGCGCCGGTTTGTCGATTTTGGGGCAAACAGAGTTTTGGTTGGCGGTTTTGAGAAAGGTTTTGAAATGGAAAAATATAACAAAAGCAAAATATATTTTAACGCAATTTCTACGATTTCAAAGGAGAGTCTGGCAGGGGAAGAGAAAACAGGTTTTTCTTTAGGGTTTGAAATTTCCGAAACAGGAGGTGACGACTTAATTTTTCCACTTACTTATGGCAATGGTGGGATTCGATTGCTTCCCAAAGATGAGAGTGATATATTGATAAGTGAGATTGTTGAATCTTAATTTTTAAAATATAAAAATATGCTCGAAGATGAAATTGGGCAGAAACCAAATCTCGACGCCGATATCCGAGAAAATTTTAACCCGAAAAAAAAGTTCCCTTTTACTTTTCCGGAAAAGAAAAAATTAATTATCCTGGCAGTTGTTATCGGTGTGGTTGTGGTTGGTCTTGGGACTTATGCGGTAGTCGGCCTAATAAATCCTGCCAATGACGGGTCGAATGACGCAAATACAGGGCAGTTGTCTATAGGGCAAGATGTGACGGGTGATGGTGACGGGGAAATTACCGTGATAAAAGATGAATGTATTTATCCGGTTACACCACCAGAAAGCCGGTCGGGACTGGTAAAATGGCAGGTTCCGGAAGAGATTTTTGATTTCGAGTTATTTTTAGACGGGGATTACAGAAAAAGCGGCGCTTCGTATGATAAGGTTGGTGAATTTATCTCTGGGAAATACAAAGGAAGCGATGTGATTTTGGTTGATGCGCCGTGTGATGGAATGTGTTTTTATTCTGACCGGTATTTGTTTGCCAGAGGAGACAAAGGAAATGTACTTTTGGGGAAGTATTCTGATTTCATAACAACCTCCAGTGATTATCCGCACTACTTTGTCGGTGAGTTTACCGAAGATAATGATTTTTATCTTTCTGATTTGGATTTTCCGGAACAATTTGTCGGGCCGGATAACTCCACAATATTTACCATCAACCGGTATGCCAACGTTCCGTTTTGTTTAAATGATCTGGAAAAAGTTTTCACCTTGGATCAATACGGCGATGTTTATACGACGAAACAAACAACCACAGGTAAGTACGGGGAATTGAGCGAGTTTGGTTTTTATTTGCTTTCTCCCGAAGGAACGGCGGTAATATATAAAATGGGGATCGATTTTGTAAGTGCCGGAAACGTTCCGCAGATAACTTGGAATGATGGAACACAAAATACCGGCGAATACGACTATGTGGATATGGGTGGATGCGGAGCGCAGAATTATTTATCCGTAGTTTTTCCCGGAAGCATAAATAAAGATTCCGAATTGAAAGTCGCTGGGATAAATTCTCAAGGTGAGCAGGTTTATGTTTTCATTGATTCTAACCACGAAATACTGAAGAAAATTTATGAAATCGAATACAATCCTTGGCAGGGAGAAAAAGTTTCTTATGATGAATTTATAAAAGACCGGCCGGCATTTTTCTGGCAGGATCAGTTTGGCAGGCTCGTAAAATTTCAGAATCGAAAATTTATCCCGCCCGCGGAGTGCGGTAAGCCGGTGATTTATCTATACCCTGAAACAAAGACCGAAGTTTCCGTTAAGGTTCAACTTGAAGGTGGTTTTTCCTTCACCAATCCGCCATATGGAAACGGATGGTTGGTTGTTGCCTATCCGGACGGTACATTAGTCGAGTCTAAAACCGGCGAGGTCTACCCTTATTTGTTTTGGGAAGGGCGAGGCGGAAAGTATAAGCAGCCGGAAAAAGGTTTTGTCGCAGCTCAATCGGAAGTTCCGGCATTGCTCGACGAAAAACTTAAATTGTTAGGGTTAAATGAGAAAGAAGTCTTCGATTTTAAAGCATTTTGGGTTCCCAAAATGCAAGAGAAACCGTATTATTTTGTAACCTTTTTAACCACTAAAGCAGTTGAACAATTGGCGCCAATGACTGTTGACCCGAAAGCCGATACAGTGATCCGGGTATTGATGGATTTTGAGGCTTTGGATAAACCGCGTGTTGTTGAAGGATTTGAAATTCATACTCCGCAAAGAGACGGGTTTACAGTGGTTGAGTGGGGAGGAGTGTTGCGATGAAGTTTCATGGGTTTTGAGGACTTTAGTATCTCCCAAATATCTAGTCTTCTCCGTCTTACCTGCTCCGCCGAAGCAATCTTCTTGGGGCAACGAAGGTTGAACATCTTTGGGTTTACGCCCGGAGATTAAAGGGAGGCGGATAAAAAATTTACTCAAATTAAAAATCCGGTCTCACGATCGGATTTTTACCGCAAAAAATCAGTTGTCAACAAGACAAGGTGTTTTTTTTAATTTATAATAGTATAAATACTTTTTTCTTCAAGGGGGAACAATGGAAACACCTAATGAGCAAGAGAAAGACTTAGAACCATTTCCATCTACAGGATTCGGGGCATTCGTCCTAATTCTTGGTTTCATCGTCTTTATTACTTGGATAGCCGGAGTGTGGGAATAGATACATAAAGCCAATTTTTTTTCAAGGCTTTATTTTTTTTGTTTATATGTTAGGATAAGAGAAAGAAATTAATTTGTCATCGCGAGGAAGCTTTCGCAACCCGAACGAGCTCGATTCAATTCGGATTGCTTCTTTCCCTTTGCGAGATCGCAATAAACGGAGATTTATGAACTTACAAAATTTTACAACAGACTTATACAGCTGGCTTTCGACAAACGGCCTGAAAATTGTACTGATAATGATTATTTCCTGGATCGGGCTGAAAGTTTTACATACTTTCATGCGCAAGGTCTTAAGGAAGGCTATGATAGCGACAGCTCAAGAAAGTCATCGCGGCGCGGTTGAGAAAAGAGTCAAAACATTGGACGCCGTATTTTTTTCAGCAGTCAAAGTTGTTGTTTGGTTAATTGTCGGAATGATTATTCTTTCCGAGTTTAATATTGAAATCGGTCCGCTACTTGCCGCCGCCGGGGTTGCAGGGTTGGCGTTTGGTTTTGGCGGACAGTATCTAATCCGTGATTTGATTTCTGGGTTATTTATTATCCTGGAAGACCAGTACCGAAAAGGAGACGTAATAAAAATTGCCGGTATAACCGGTGCAGTAGAAAATATTACATTACGAAAAACAACACTACGGGATTTGGATGGAATCGAACACCATATTCCAAACGGGGAAGTTACAACCACTTCTAACCATACGAAGCTTTGGTCACGGGCACATATGAATATTGGGATCTCCTATGATTCAAATCTAGAAAAGGCTATAGAAATATTAAATCGAATCGGAAAAGAAATGGCGGAAGAAGAACCGTGGCGAGCGCATATTGTAAAACCAATTCAGTCTTTGGGGGTGGATAATTTCTCCGATTCGTCAGTGGATATAAAAGTTATAGGAGAGACTGCGCCTGCCAGCCAATGGGATGTTCTGCGGGAGTATAGAAAACGTGTTAAGTTGGCATTTGACCAAGACGGAATAGAAATTCCATATCCTCACCGAACAATCGTGCAGAAAAAAAGCAATCATTATAAATCGACGGATATAAGAAATCCAAAATGACAAGGTTTTTATGAGATAAAAAAACCTGCTGAAAATTCAGCAGGAGGGACTCAACCAGAAAGTGGTCGCCTCTGCGACCGCGGGACGGAGAAGGAAGATCCCTTGCTCATCGCGCTACCGCGAATCACTCCACCCTTCTAGGCATTGTCCCTCCTACTTTGCTCCCCATCGCCACTTTTGGGAGCATTATAATATTAAATCTAGAGGCAGGTTTTGTCAAGGCATTAAACGCGACCTGAAAAATCGGCAAAAAACTATAAAAAAAGCCAGAGATGTCTCTCTAGCTGCGCTGGGCTTCTAGCTTTTCTCTTTCTATCATCTCATAGACGAGACACCAGGCTGTAATCCAGCCTGCGAGAAAGAGCAAGCCAATTGCCGCAACAATACAAACGGTTATTGGTTCGACCAGGACTTCTTTTGGGTAAAGACGGTCGAGAATTATCGCTGAAAATACGGCGAGCTCCACCGTAATTACGACGAAGATTAAGCTGAACACCCAGCTTCCTTCTTTCGCAACCCTGCCGATTAAATTGATTAAAGAGCCTGGGGAATAGGCGGAAATCTTTATAATCATGATGTTCTTTCCTCCTTGTTTGGATAGTTTAGAAAAAAAGCGATTCGTCGTCAACAAATCAACGACTTTGAATTACGAAATGCGAAATTTTATGCTTCGAGCAGGGTCGAGAAGATAAAATTGTGCTTGTTTTGAAAGCTTTGAGTTCTCGACAAGCCTGTCTGCCGACAGGCAGGCTCGAACAATATTGAATTTCGTAATCCAAAGTCGACAAAGGTGACCCTTGCTACTACGAAGGTCACCTTTGTTCTTGTTTCTACAATAATGTTATCAAAAAAAGGGTTACCCTTTGTGATAACGGGTAACCCTTTTTTTGAGGGATTACAAGAAGCTGACTATTAGCAGTGCTACGACGTTTATAATCTTGATTAGCGGGTTTATAGCTGGTCCCGCGGTGTCTTTGTACGGATCACCGACGGTATCTCCAGTAACCGCGGCTTTGTGAGCTTCTGATCCTTTGCCACCGTATTGGCCTTCCTCAATATACTTTTTGGCGTTGTCCCAGGCAGCTCCACCGTTGGTCATAGAAATCGCGACAAACAAACCGGAAATTAACGATCCGATCAGCAATCCGCCAACAGCCTCGGCGCCAAGCAGTAACCCGACAATTATCGGAGCAAGCACTGGAATTAGCGCCGGGACAACCATTTCGCGAATCGAAGCTTTAGTGACAATATCGACTGCCCGTCCGTAGTCAGGTTTTGCGGTCCCTTCCATTATTCCTTTAATTTCTTTGAACTGTCTTCGGACTTCTTCCACAACCGACCCGGCCGCATTTCCGACCGCTCGCATAGCGATGGAAGCGAATAAATAGGGGATCAAGGCGCCGATTAGCAGACCTGAAAGCACATTTACGTCTGATAGCTCAAAGGCAACTGTTCTTCCGATTTCTTCGAGCTCTTGAACATAAGCGGAAAACAAAACCAAAGCAGCAAGCCCCGCTGAACCAATCGCGTAGGCTTTGGTTACCGCTTTTGTGGTGTTTCCTACCGCGTCCAGTTCGTCGGTTACTTCGCGGACGTTTTCCGGCAAACTGGACATTTCGGCGATACCGCCGGCGTTGTCAGTTATTGGACCGAAAGCGTCAATCGCGACAATTATTCCAGTCATAGAAAGCATGGCGATTACTGCCAATGCAATTCCATACAATCCTAAAATCCAGTAAGAAATAAGCACTCCGAGGATAATCGCGATAACCGGTAGGGCGGTTGATTCCATCCCCATAGAAAGACCGGCGATGATGTTGGTTCCGTGTCCGGTGGTTGAGGCGTGAGCAATAGTTTTAACTGGCCTGTGGTTTTTGGAAGTATAGTATTCGGTAATAACCATCAAGACACCAGTTAAGACTATCCCAACTAACAATGAGAAAAATATTTTGCCTGTTGAAAGACCCGCGATTGATGCTTGACTAACCAATTTCGCGGAGAGGAAGTAAAATCCGACTAACGCAAGAATAGAGCTGGCGACAATACCAATATACAACGCTTTCATAATTTGTTTGTCTTTTCCGATTTTTACAAACCATGAGCCGATGATTGATCCGACAATAGAAATCGCTCCGATGGAGAGAGGAAACGCGATCATTAAAACGTTTCCGGCAAATAGCGCGGCGCCTAAAATCATGGCCGCGATTACCGACACGACATAGGTTTCAAAAAGGTCGGCGGCCATTCCAGCGTCGTCTCCAACGTTGTCGCCAACGTTGTCAGCGATCGTTGCCGGGTTTCTCGGGTCGTCTTCCGGGATCCCGGCTTCTAGCTTTCCAACCAAGTCTGCTCCAACATCGGCGCCTTTGGTAAATATCCCTCCCCCGAGCCGCGCGAAAATTGAGATTAAACTTCCACCGAATCCGAGGCCAACCAAAGCTTTTAGGTCACCGGTTAACCAGTAAAATATTGTGACGGATAAGAGGGCTAATCCGACGACTAAAAATCCGGTTACCGCGCCACCACGGAAAGCAATTCCGAACGCTTTTGAGAGGCCGGATTTCGCGGCTTCGGCAGTTTTTACGTTCGCTCTAACCGCGATGCTCATTCCAATAAAGCCGGAGAGAGCAGAGGCAAGAGCCCCAACCACGAAACCGATGGCGATAGTAAACCCTAGCAGTAGCCAGATTAATATAAATAAAACCAACGCTACGACGGCGACGGTTTTGTATTGGCGGGATAAATAGGCCTTGGCGCCTTCCTGGATGGCGTGGGCGATATTTTTCATTTTATCTTCGCCCCCGGGTTGTTTTTTAATCCAATAAATTAGTACTACTCCATAAGCGATTGCCAAAAGCGAACTGATTGTAGCGAAAAGAAACGTTGTTGTCTCGGTCATTTGAAATTTTTTCTGTCATCCCGACCGTAGCTGAGGGATCACTTGTTTTTCATCTTTTAAGATGGATAAGAGACTCCTCGATAAACTCGGAATGGCAAATTAATTATTTATCTTTTTAATTATAGCATTTTAATAAACTTTTTGTGGATAACTTGGAAGGCTATTTATGATTTAGTTTATAATATGGATGTAATTCAGTAAACACCGCTTCAGAACAGTCGATAGTATTATAGAGTAAATATTGGATTTTATAAACGTAATTATGTTTTCTGAAAGGGGGTGCGGGAGTTTATGAGTTATTATCCTATAGTAGCCGGAGCGGTCTTGGTTTTGTTCGGGATTTTAGGATGGATTTTTCGGGAGGGATTTGACTTTATTCCTACTTACCACCTGGTGATAGATATTATTTTAGGACTGGTTGGTTTGGTTATCGGTTTTGCGCCAAAAAAGTCTTCTGGGTCAGGTCCTCCTGAAATTAGAGCGTAGAAAAAACTGTAACGGGAGCCTTTAGGCTTTTAAAAAAATGTAGCGTGTCAGATTTATCAGCTTTGGATGTAGCGGAGGTCTTTAGACCTCCACCGTGGAAACCTAAAGGTTTCTGTTATATAATTTTATATTGATTTCCAAAAAGGCCAAGGCACCGGTCTTTTTTTGTTTTTCCAAAATAAAGAGCGCGGGGGGACTAGGTCCCCACCGCGCTGAAAATCAGGCACCATCTGCAATGTCGTGGGCAAGTGTGTTGTTGCCCTCGAACTGTGGGAGGGCAAGGAGGTGTTGGTAAAGCCACTCCCGCGCCGCGTCCTCGGCGCGTTCCCGGTTGCCTTTAACCGGGTGGTCGAATCCGACCCAATGGATCCGTTGCCAGTTTGAGTCACCCCCAAACTGGTTATCTTGATCCCAGAGGATTCGGTGTTTCCCCTGGTTGGAGCGGTACACCGACACGTGCCCGGTGTACTTGGGAGCCACATCCGGGCGACTCACCCAGCCGTTCGTGCCCTCCTTTATTCGTTGGAGGTGGTAACGGTTGAAATGAAACCGTACCTTTTGATCCTGGCCGGACACCCTGTATGAGGCCAGGGCCCCCAGGACGACCCAATCCTCTTGTCTTTCCTTCCAATTTGGCTCGTACAGGCTCGCATCAAACAGCGAAACCTGCACGACCGTTCCGCCTTCATAAGAGAAAGACGGATGAAGGGTCTCCATCCCTTTAATCGACATCAACCTGTCGGAACCGCTGGGAGCGGTTCCTTCTTGCGCCAGGATGTGTCTGGCGACCGCGTTTGCCACAACAGTGGCTTGGCGGATCTTGAACGAAAAAAATACGCTATTCTGGGTTTTTTTTTGCATTTTTTTGCCTCCTTTGGGCAATTTGCCTAGGTATCAGCCTAGGCTGGCCGAATTAGCCATTTTTCAGATTTTCATATTTAGGTTTCCCAATCCTCACCGGTTAGACTCTTACTTAAAAAGCCTACTACGGTCCGCGCTTGCTTGCGGATGAAAATCTTTTTCTGCAACGCAATCTGCCAATTGTTGCCAACAGGCAAGTTGCGTTGCAGAAGTTAGAAGGATATCTATTTTCTCTCTTGTATTGTCAAAGTGCAGGCCGATTATAAGACGCTAATAAAAGCATTTAATAATACTAGCCAACAAAATCGCAATTACGATTTTGAATGCCCATTATAGCAAAATCATTGATTTATGTCAATTTTTGTAATTAAAAATGGCTTGGTTAAGCCAAAGAATTAGTAATATAAAGTTTTTGAAATTTGAGTTCTAAGAATTATAGTTCGACCTGTTGGGGGGTAACGGTAAGGAATAAAGTTTTCTGGAAATGTCCCTCCGGAAATGAGTGCGTGATGCTGTTATTGCGAGCCCCGAGCGAAGCGAGGGGCGTGGCAATGACATTGGGATTGCTTCATCTCCGTCCGCCTAGGTGGAAGGATTCTCGCAATGACACCGGTTTTGTCATCCTCAAATACTACTTTTATTACCCAGTTCTCCTGACAAGGAGACCTACCTGCCGGCAAATTTATCAGCATTAAATATAGCGGAGGCCGAAGCCTTGGCGTAGGAGGAAGACCTCTACTGTGGAAACCTGAAGGTTTCCGCTACATAAATTTGTATAGATTTCCAAAAAGGCCAAGGCACAGGTCTTTTTTTATTTCGTCAGTATAATTTTTTGATCAATCGCGGAAAAAATTGTTATTGACTTCATTTGAAGCCAGGTTTGAATATAATTTTAAAAATTAAGCTTTGCATTGTCAGTTCTTAGATTCGAATTGGTATTTTTTTTATTAGTAACGCTGATTGGTTGGGTGGTAAGATTTTAACCCCGCGCCTTTTTCAAGTCGTGCCTGGATATCTGAATATCGCTTGAACGTATTTCGCCGCCCCAGGAGGCGGGGCTGACTCCCAAAATTTTGAACTGAACCGTTTCGACCTTTGACGATTTCAAGTTTTTCTTTGCCGGTAAATTATTGATTCATCCAGTCCCCGAAGACTTCGAGAAAAAGATTTTGTGCTTTTGCCCTATCAATTTGGTTTTTGAGTAGATAGCCCTTAGTCATTTCATCTTTTTCTTCTTCGCTAATCGCCTCGGTTTTCATAATTGGTTTTACGCAAAATTCTTCCACAGCCCAATCACTCTGAAAAATTGGGTTAAGCGTCCTGAATTTTTCCGCAACAGCTTTTGTACTCTCTCCGCGCGAATACAAAAAAAGAATATTTTCGATGATTGATTTTATCCTATCTTTTGAAAAATCATAATCTTTTGAAATGTGCTCTGTGGCAGACTCAACCGAATCGAATGGTAATGCTTCAACAACACCGTTAGCGTATGCCTGCGATTCTCCTAACTCACTATCAATCTCAAGATTTTTGTTATGATGGAAAGCATGAATCAATTCATGAACCAAGTTAGCAATAGTGGGATGAAGTTTGCCATTTGCGGCAAAATACCGAAGCTGTTCTCTCTGGCTTGGCTGTGGACCCTTCAATTTTATTTTACCGCCCGGCTCCGCGTAACCCTGCCCGGTTGGTTTTCCTGTATGAGTTAAATCTAAATCGGGATCAAAAGAAATGGTAACGCCTTTAGAGTATTTTTGGAATGGGAGTTTGTCTTGCCTCTCAAGGTCATCTCCAAAAATTCTGATACCTAACTCATCAGCATTTGCTAAAAGCCCTGTTTCTTTTCGTACCCTCTCTAGCCACTTGTCCACAAATTCTTTGGCAGATTCTTCGGAAATATAATCGAAAGTCGCTTCAGAAAAACCATCGACAAATTCTTTCCTCAACATGCCCAGCTCTTGCTGTAACTCTAAAGACCGTTTCTGTAGTTGTTCTAATCTTGTGGGTTGCTCAGGCCAAAATTCTCGTGGATTTGTTTCATTCATAAAAAGATTGCTTTTGGTGGCGCAAAAAATTTAGTTTTGAAGCGGGCTGGGGCTGAAAAATTCTGGCTGAAAAAGTTGCCTAATTTTATTTTTTGGCTGGGGTGGTAGGATTCGAACCTACGGTGACGGGACCAGAACCCGTTGCCTTACCGCTTGGCTACACCCCAATACTGTTATATTTTAGCAGATCTTTTCTTTTTTTAAAATCTCTTCGCCCCAACCTCTACGAACAATAAATTATCGATTGACAAAACATGGTCGTACGGTAGGTGCTTTGTCTAGCGATCTTTGAATATAAATCAAAACGTGACAGGAACAAATACACTTTTCGACCTAAATAAAATAAAGTGTATGGAAAAGCACGAAAAATTAAAAATAAAAAAAGCCAGAACCGAAAAAAAATTACAAGTTCGTGGCTAAATACTGTTGATCAATAGACAATTTTGTCGACAGCCGTAACGACCACCGAAGTTTGCCCCTTGGTATAGGCATCATTCGAGATCGATTGTGCCTCCTGTGTGTAGTATTGTGGTGGTGGGTCACCTCTTCGTCCAGCCTTGAAGGCTCTTTTTACAATTCTTTCCTGGGCCGATCTTTTTACAATGGCGCAGGCCGTCAAACCGACTTTGGCGGATTTCCTCCGCTAGCTTGTTGAATACCGGCCTTTGCCCCGAAGCCTTGGCCGAATGGCTTTCCTTTTTTACCTCCACAACTTGCAAGCCTTCTTTTTGAGCAAGCATCAGCATTTCCTTGATTTGCGAATCAACGGAAAGAGCTTGCAGCTCGTCAGCCTCGGTCGACTTTCTGGCATAGAGGCAATACCGTAAGGGGTGCTCGGCAACCGCCGAAACTTCCTTTTTTTGTTGCATTACTTCTTCCATGGTATTGAACCGTTAATTATTACCAAGGACAGTGATGCCGCGTCCGCCCCCCCGTAGTCCAGAAGAATGTTGTAGGTAAAGTGTTGGTAACTTGAGCTTCGCAAAAACTTTGAATTAAGCTAGTTTGTTGAGAGTAGTGGAACCATCTTCTTTTATTCTTGACAAAATAGAGGGTGATGATAAAGTAAAATTAAAAGTACCCGAATTAAGAAATAAAAATATGAAAATAAAGGACTTTGAGCGACCAGCAGCTGGCCTCACAGTTTTTAGTATGTTATTGAGCCTTTTTATTCCAGTAAGCGTTGTTTATGCACAGGAATTGCCGACGGGAATAGACACGGTTGTCGATAGTCCTGCTCCTGCAACAGCCCCAATAATTGATTCTATAGACACAACTCCTGATGTTAGTCAGGATATTTTTTTAAATGAAAGCCTTCCGCAAGCAGATACGTCAATCCCAGAAAGCACGATACCTAATCCGAGTGGTATTTCAGAAGACAGCTCTCTGTTACCCGCTGTTGATCCATTGCCAGAAGAAGAAGCGATTGATCCCCCAAGTGCTCTTTTGTCAAGCGAAGAAGGCGACGTACCTAATAGCGCCAGAATGTTACATAGAAAATCCGCGATGCCAGAGATTAACGAATTTTCGGGATCTCTCGATTACAAAGTCCCAATCGTTGTGCCTCCTGGAAGAAACGGCTTACAGCCAAACCTAAATTTGTCATATAGTAGCAATGATTTTAATAAAAGCAGTTATTTTGGTCAGGGGTGGTCAATAGACATCCCTTATATTCAGCGCGTAAATCGCATTGGTGTAGACAAGCTTTATTCTACAACCACAACCAATTATTTCGAGTCTTCGATGAGCGGTGAATTAGCTTATTCTTCATCGACTGACACATATAAATCAAAAGTCGAAGATGGTAGTTTTTTTGATTATGATTTCAGTAGCGATCTTTGGACAGTAAGAGATAAACAAGGGATAACCTACACCTTCGGCTCAGCTACCTCTACTAGACAAGATAATGCCAGTTCTACAGATCAAATATTCAAATGGATGTTAGACGAAGCGCGTGATACAAACGACAATTATATTAAATACACATATTATAAAGAAAACGGACAGATCTATCCGGACCAAATTACTTACACTGGTCACGATACTACTGATGGAATTTTTACAGTAAATTTTTTACGAGAAAGTGGCAATTATGCAGCAACAACAACTTCAGCTGGTTTCCCAGTAAAAACTAAACAGAGAATTGATGAAATTCAAGCTAAAATTGATGGCTCGTGGGTAAGAAAATACGAACTTACTTACGATTATCTTGATAATGCCTCCACAACCGCTATATCAGCAATTCAAGAAACAGGGCGTGACGAGATTACTGGGAACAGCGTCACTCTACCGCAAAATTTTTATTCTTACTCTACTTCCACTAAATCATGGACAGAACAAACGACTGATTGGGAATTTCCTTCGACACTAACTTTTACTGACATGAACGGAAAAGACACGGGTATTAGAGTGGAAGATTTTAACGGTGATGGCTTAGCAGACATTTTTATGTCTTTTTATGATTATTCTATTTCAACTCTTTACAATTATGCCTATATAAATAATGGCTCTGGGTGGACGGAAGACGAAGACTGGGAGATCCCTTTGGCCTTTGCAAATTCTTACCAGGACGAAACTGGTGTGAGGATAGGTGATGTTAACGGAGATAATCTACCCGACTTGGTTAAGGTTTTGGCTGGAACTGGAGGAGCCTCGACCACGCAAGAAGTTTACATAAATAACGGTTCAGGTTGGACTGACGAAACGGATACATGGATTCCAGAAACCTTAGATAATTTTAATATTGGAGTTACAAATGGTAAAAATGCAGGAGGGCAGATACTTGACATTAACGGTGACGGCCTTGCGGATTTTGTGAGTGCGACTTGGTTTGGCAGTGGTGATCTTCGTACAAAAGTTTATCTAAACAATGGATCTGGCTGGACGGAAGACGATTCGTGGGGGTTCGACAATGATTTTATAATTTATAATTATGTATCTGGCCATGATCAGGGTTTTCGTTTTGCTGATATTAATGGTGATGGACTAGTTGACGGATTGCAAAGCTATTACGAATACTCAGTAAACAACCAAAAAGTGTATATTAACAATGGTAGTGGTTGGGATGAAACAAGTAATTGGACAATCCCATCCGCTATTACCTTTACGAATGGTGAAGGTTTGGATAGAGGTGGTCGTGTAGCAGACCTTAATGGCGACGGACTCGCTGATTTGTTTTACGTAAACCGAGATGACACATATGGGGCAACGACTAAATATGTGTTTATAAACAACGGGGATAACGGCTGGACAGACGAAACCGACACGTGGACATTTCCTTCCTTAGCTTTCTCTTCTTTTACGGGTTTGGACATTGGGACACGTGCAGTAGATTTTAACGGGGATGCCGTTGTTGACATCCTGGTTGGTTATGACGAACCCACCGGTCCTAACGACCAGCGGACATTTTTGCATGATGGGGAAAAGACTGATTTAGTATCACAAATAACTCATAATACAGGAGGGATTACTGGTGTGGGATACAAGGCAGCTCAACAGTATATGAATGGTTCCACTTTGTTAAATCCAGATCTTCCCTTTGTTGTTAATACCGTAGACACAATTACAACAAGTGACGGTTTTGGAAATAGCTCGACCGTTACCTATAGTTATGAGGACGGCGATTATTATTACAGCGATGCTTTAGATCGCAAATTTGCAGGTTTCGGGACAGTGATGAAAACCGATCCCGACGGAAACATCACCAACACTTATTTCCATCAAGGCAACAGCTCCAATTCCAGCCAGGGTGAATACAGCGATCATGTTTCCAAGATCGGCAAAGTTTATCGCACCGAAGTTTACGACGACTCCTCCGATCTTTACAGCAAAACCATTAACAAATGGGATCGTTATGACTTGGGAGACGACGCTTATTTTGTGAAGCTCGCCCAAAGCGTGGAGTCTGCCTATAATGGCGACGAAAGGCACAAAGACAAGGCGGAAAGCTACACTTACGATAACGACACCGGAAACCTCACAGAAAAAATTGAATGGGGAGAAGTGATAGGCTCCGATAACGGCACATTTAGCGATACCGGCGCGGACAAGTTTACAACCGACTTCAGTTACGCGGCCAGCACCACGCTTCATATCATCGGCCTGCCCTCGCAGGAAACCAGAGAAGACCAAAACGCCAACAAGGTCAAAGAAACAAAATACTACTATGATGATTTATCCAGCGGCAATGTCAGCAAAGGAAATCTGACCAAACAGGAAGACTGGAAGTCCAGCACCAATTATATTGATGTTGAGAGGACATATAATTCCTATGGCTTGGTTACTCAAGAAAAAGACCCTCGCGACAAGACCACGGATTTTGTCTATGAAGGCAACAATCTCTATGTTGCCACTTCAACCAACGCAGAAAGCTTAGTTACGGAGTATTACTACGATTTGTCTTCGGGTAAAGTAAGCACTACAACCGACTCGAATATTAACAGCTTTGCAACAACGTATGATGGCTTGGATCGAATCCTTACTCAAAAACAACCGAACGTAACCACTACTTCCACCATGGAAACGGTTGTTAGCTACACTTACACGGATACATCTGGAGCAGTCGTGGTACAAAAAATCGAAAACCTCGACGCTTCGACTTCTGTTGACACCTATATGTACTTTGATGGCTTGGGTCGCCTAATCCAGACCAGAAAGGAAGCCGAGAGCTCCTATAGCGTCACCGACGTTGCCTACAATGAGCTTGGCCAAACCGCCAGCGAATCCTTACCTTACTTCTCTTCGGGTTCGTCGCGCACGACCGCCACTACAAGCCCGAACCTGATGGTTTCCTATGAGTACGATCCACTCTTGCGGGTGACCAGCATCCAGAACGCTATCAGCTTCACTACCAATACCTATGCTGACTGGCAGGTTACGGTAAACGACATGAATGATCACGACAAGACTTTGTATAAGGACGCCTTCGGTAATCTTATTCAGGTTGACGAAGTTAACGCCACCAGCACTTATTCGACTCTTTATGAATACGATGGAAACAATAATCTGACCAAAATAACGGATGCTTTGGGCAATATCCGCAATTTCACCTATGACGGTTTGAGCCGCAGACTTACAGCCCAAGACTTACACGCTTCCGGCGACGGGACATACGGCACTTGGACCTATACTTATGACGACAGCGGCAATATGATCGAGATCGTCGATCCGAAGAGTCAAACGATCACGTTTACCTATGACGATATTAATCGCGTCTTAACCGAAGATTATACAGGACAGGGTGGCACGGAAGTAACTTATACTTACGACGATTGTACGCAGGGGAAATCTAGATTGTGTAGCGCAGTAGCAACAAATGCTACCACAACTTATGCTTACAATCCGCTAGGTCAGTTAACCGGCGAAACCAAAACGATTGATTCAACCTATTACGACACCGGTTATACCTATGACCGACTAGGGAATATTGTAACCGTTACTTATCCGGACGAAAACGAAGTAAAATACGAGTACAATTCCGCGGGATTGCTGGAAGCCGTATCGCAAAAGGAGACCGGGGAAGAATCCTATTCGTATATTTTAGAGGCCATTGACTACCATCCGAGCGGAAAAATCACTTATCTGGATTTTGGCAATGGCACGGAGACCACCTACACTTACGACCAAGACCAACTCTATCGGTTGACTCGTAAACTAACCACCAATCCGGGAGCGGAGATGATGATGGGCGCAGGTTTTGGTTCAGGATTGGGTTTGTCAGAATCTCAAAGCCTCACAGCTGCTAAAGATGTAAACCAAATCAATTTAATTGATTTAACCGAATCAGTTCTTCAGGAAGAATATAATTTTTCCGCGGTTATCAGTAGTGACTATGATCTTGAAAAAGCGGTTTTTGTGAAAAATCAGGGCGAGATTCGGATTGAGGTTGGTGACAGTACCGAGGGTAAATTCATTCCCCAGTTGCGGTTAAGCCGGTGGGACGGAGAGGTAAGCTTGAAAGTCACACCAGCTTCTGACGCCATGACCGGACAAGGACTTCTAAGTTTAGACGGCAAGACGATTAAATTCCTAAATGCCCAAGAAGAATACCGATTTTACAGTATTGATCCGGATGTCAGCCATGAAGGCGGGGCTTATGAGTTTGAAGCTGTATTTGATGAAAAACCGGAATCAAACACGGTTGCGTTCGATATAGAATCTCGTAATTTATCTTTCTTCTATCAACCCCCATTGAACGAAGAGCAGGAATTAAAAGGGTTAAACTGCACCGAGATAGAATGTACAGATGAAAGCGGAGAAGTCGTGCTTGCAAGGCCAGAAAATGTGGTGGGAAGTTATGCGGTTTACCATAGTGAAAAATCCGGAGATCTTTCGAAGCGTGGCGGCAATAATTACCGCAGTGGCAAAGCCTTTCATATCTATCGGCCAAAGATTACTGACGCAAGCGGCGCCTGGACATGGGGAGAGCTTAATATAAATGAAAAATCCGGAACCTTGACGGTCACCGTGTCGCAGGTTTTCTTGGATAATGCCGAATACCCGATAATTGTGGATCCGACCTTCGGCTACACCACGGCGGGCGGAAGCACCCGAAGTCTTGCCGATAATTATATGTATCTCAAAACCGGCACCCCGGCATCCAGCGGGGACGTGGATTCGGTGTCTATTTATGCCCGCGAGTCTTCCGGCAGTTCCAACTTCAAAGGGGTGATTGTCAATGACGCAAGCGGGCCAAACGCGATTGTGACCAATGGCGTCGGCGCTGCGACCGGCTTTTCTTCCCAGGGCTGGCATACGAGTACCTACAGCACCAGACCTTCCATTACCGGCAGCACAACTTACTATCCCAGCGCTGTGGTTTTGGAAAATTTTATCGCTTATCTCTACTACGACAGCAGCTCATCAGGCGACGGCTATGACGACAACAGCAATTCTTATGCTTCCCCAACCAACCCATCAGACGCATATACTTTGAGCAGTCGGTTCTCAATTTATGCAACTTATACCGAAGGCGGGGGAGGAAACAACGCACCTTCCGAACCAACCGACATTCTAACCGAAGGGCAAACCAATCCTACGGCCGTGACCGATTCCACGCCGGAGTTTTCCGCGATCTACAACGATCTGGATAATGGAGATATTGCGACCGACTACCAGCTTCAAG
>PFAJ01000050.1 GCA_002773695.1 Candidatus Doudnabacteria bacterium CG10_big_fil_rev_8_21_14_0_10_41_10
GGAAAAAACTTAACTTCCGCACTCCTAACGAAGTCTTACAAGAACAATTAAGTAGTGCGCTAAATTCCTGAGTACAAAGACGGGCACATCGGTAACAAGTGCCTGATGCTGTGAATAATTGAAATGATACTCAAACGACGTTAGGTAATTCAGTGTTTAATGAGGTCGGTAGCAGTTGTATTTCAGCAGCCACTGTGTCAGCTTACGATTGAATTCATCTAAATCAGCAGTCCAGTTGCCTTGCCTTAGAAATTCTTGTTTTAGGATACCGTTGAACCGCTCGGCGACAGGATTATCTTTCGGGGTTTTGACTCTTGAGAAGTACTGGGGAATGCCAAGAGACTCTGGGATCTTGGTAAAGTATTTTTCAAACTCAGATCCATTATCCTGGCAGGCGTTGAGGATGTTTCCATTGACAATGGCATAGAATCTAATAAAGAGGTCTTTAGTGGTTGTGGAAGAATGAGTCGTGTACATCCTGGCCCGGGCGATCTTGGATACCGCATCAATCCCTGTGACAATGTAGCGCTTCAACCCATTGCGATAAATCACAATTGAATCAAAGGCAACTAAGAAGCCAGGTTTCTGTTCTTTCGCAAGTTCCACAGTTTTACGCTTAGACAGGCTTTGTTTCTTGAATGAAAAGTTTCTTTTGGAAGGTTTTCTTTGGAGATGATATTTCTCGATTATCCGCTGGACTTTCCAAGAAGAAACAGGCTCGTGATATTCTCGCTCGTAGATTGCTTTCAGCTTCATCTTGCCGTATTCAGGATTTGCTTTACGCAAGGTGAGGATACAGTTTTCCTGTTGTCTAGAAATTTCAAACCTCCGGCGGTTGATATGTGCCCGAGAAGCTTCTTCTAAAACTTTGAGATTAATGGGATCAAATACGGCAAACCATTTGTAGAAGGTCTTGGGGGTAACGCCATAGTAACGCGCAGTCTTAGCGACATTTTCTTGGCCCCGACTGTGGTAGTAAATAAACCATTCAAGTTTTTGTCTAGCTTTACGGGAAAGGCCTAATAATTTTGATTGCTTTCTCCACCGGTCATATTTATCCAATAATTGATGCTGCTTGCCCCAAGGCAAGGGGAAACCATCTTGATAAGCTATAGATAATTTTTCTCCTTTCTGCTTACTAGCATACAGGAAACCTGTTACCTATGTATCTCATCTTTTACAGTCAATCCTAACATCAATTAAATAATCAAACAATTCAAAAACCGCCTATTTAGGCGGATATTTTCGTCAATAGCAAAAAAGGGGTGAAAACCTTAGATACTGGGAAAGGTCGAAATCCCCGCCTGCCAAAGCCACAGCGGGTGATGGGAATCGGACCCACGCCTTAACCTTGGGAAGGTCACGTACTACCACTATACTACACCCGCTAAAGCACTGGCGGACAGGAAGTCCGCGCCACAAGTGAGAAATCACATAGTACCACTATACCAATCCCACATTCTCGCTATTCATTTTACGCTATACGCTACAGGCTTTTTACTGCACTGGAAACTTCCAAACCGAAACCTTTTCTTTTTCACCATCAAGCCAATCATAAAAATCACGGGTGTTTACTAAAATATGTCTCGAGTGTGCCAATACTGTTCCTTCTTCATCCTTTGTTTGTTCTAAAAGTTCAATAATATGCAAACCAAACTGGGTAGAAACTATTCCGGAAACTTCTCCCTGCTCCATAGAAAATATTGCGTCATTGAACTCTTTCACAAAAAATCCTTGCGGTGCCCAACCCAAATCCCCTCCAATTTCGTTATTGGATAAATCGTCACTAAACTCTTTAGCAAGTGAAGAAAAACTTTCTCCGGATTTCAACTTTCCCAAAAGGTCCTCCGCTTTGGAAAAAGCATCTAGGTTTAATTGCCTGTCCGAGGAAACCATTAGCTGTAATTTTGACTCATACAAACTTGGTCTAACCACATGGCTAATAAATTCATTTTTCCCCAAACCATAAACATTTAAAAGAATTGTGTCAAACTCTTCAATCTCTACCCCTGTCTGTCTAGCTAGCATTTCTAGTTGATTGTTAACGTCATCTTCGGTAACAATTATTCCGTTATCCTTTGCAATTTGTTCTATCAGTTCAAGCTCGACCATTCGATCCAAAAGCGCTTGTTTTTGAGAAACGACGACTTCATTATTCGCCGGATCGGTAAAATCGAACTCTTGATTAAATTCAACCGCTTTTCGATAAGCTTCAAAACGTTTGTTAAAATCAGCAAATGTCACAAAATGATAATCAACTATCGCGACAGGAAACGGCGCCACGCTGACCATCGCATTCACAACCACCCCCTGCCAGGAAAACCGATAAATCCCAATAGCTACAACCGCGACAAAAGCAACTCCGGCCACCAATACCCAACCGACGATTTTCACCCAAATTCTTTTTTTCTTCTCTTGTTCTTGTTCCATATTGTTTTTTACTTATTTTTAAAAAAATAATTCCACCACTTTTTCCAGTTCTTTTCCTCATTCGTGGCAACCGCCAAGTTTTCCCCAGCGTTGCTCTCTTGCGTAACCTGTGATTGGGGTAAAACCACTGTGTGTTCCCCGGGTTTTTGTAAATTTAACTTTCTCCTTAATTCCTTTTCCTGAAAACCCTCTGTTTGAAAATACGCGATCAGATCCGATAGTTCTCTGTTGGCAGTCTCTAGTTCGCCGATCTCTTCTTCCAAAGCGTGGATTTCAACCGCGATTCTATACTGACGTTTTGCCTCTCTTGCAAAAAAATAAGTAAAGATAACTAAAATTACTACCAATAAGAACAAAAATGGTTTCGATTTCAATAGTTTTTTCCAAGTCATAAGGGAATCAAGGGTTTAGTATTATGTGTTGTAAAAACTAATACAAAGATCCTTGTTGAGCGACAAGTAACGGCAGAAGTGTAAAAGCTAGCATCCCGAGGATAAAAATTATGGAAAAAACTATCATAACTTTCCGTAATTTTTTTCGATTTCGAAACATAAAAGCCTTCAAATATTAATCTTGATTTTTCTCTAACTATATTTTAACACAATTGTAAAATTAGTCATACTAAGGCATTTATCGCTTGAACACCTCAATAAACGTTTCTTGGGGAATGTTCACTCTGCCGTATTTTTTCAGCCTTGCTTTACCCTTTTTTTGTTTTTGCAAAACCTTCTTTTTCCTTGTGTCGTCGCCACCGTAAAGGCCTTTGGTCACATCTTTTCGAAAAGCTTTAATAGTTTCTCTGGCTATAATTTTACCCCCAATGACAACCTGTAAAGCTATTGAAAACTGATGTCGTGGAATCAAATCCTGTAATTTCGTCAAAATTTCCCGCCCTTCCGAAGTCGCGACGGATTTGTGGACAATCGCAGAAAAAGCATCAATTCTTTCATCCGCTACCAAAATATCCATCTTCACAACATCCCCGGGACGAAACCCGACAAGCTCATAGTTTAACGAGGCATAGCCGGAGGTTAATCCTTTTAACTTGTCGTAAAAATCTACAATAACGTTTGATAACGGAACTTCAAAAGTAATAAGTACCCGTGACTCGGAAGCGTACTCAATATTTTTTTGTATTCCCCGTCGTTTGGTTAAAAGATCAATTATCCCCCCCAAATAATTAGCAGGGGTAAAAATCTCCAGTTTAGCCCAAGGCTCGGAGACTTCTTCGATGTGTGAAGGGTCGGGCATGTCTGAAGCAGCATGGATAATACCTTCCTTGCCAGTCTTAAATTTAATTTTATATTCAACGGTCGGAGAAGTAACCACCAAATCCAAATCGTATTCACGAGAAAGTCTTTCCTGAACAATATCCAAATGTAACAGGCCCAAAAAACCACAACGAAAGCCGGTACCGATTGCGGCGACGGTAACTGGTTCGTAAAAAAGTGCTGAATCGGAAAGTTTTAGTTTTCCAATGGCGTCGCGAAGTTTTGGGTAGTCGTCAGATTCTGATGGAAAAAAACTGGCGTAAACCATCGGTTTCGGCTCTCTGTACCCCGGTAAAGGCACAACTTTTCTCTCTCCCACTTGAGAGAGAGAACCTGTTTGTTTAAAAAAATTAATTTTTTCATTAGTAATAGTGTCTCCAACTCTGGCAAGAGAAACTTCTCGAAAATCTGTCACTATATACCCCACCTCACCCGCGTACAAACCGTCTTTTTTTACAAACTTTGGCGAAAAATATCCGGTTTCCAAGGCGTGGGTTTCCCTTCCTACTCCCAGCAAACTTATTTTTTCCCGAGAATTTAAAGCGCCGTCTACCACTCGAACAAACGCAACAACCCCACGGTGTTTGTCGTAAGTACTGTCAAAAATAAGCGCGCGAGACGGAGCTTTTGAATCGCCTGCCGGAGCTGGAACTTTTTTTATAACTTCCTTTAAAACTTCCTCTACCCCTTCTCCCGTTTTTGCAGAAATCTTTAAAATCTCCTCTTTTCTAAAACCTAAAATAGTCACTAACTCCCCCACGACTCTTTCCGGTTCAGCGTTTGGTAAATCGATTTTATTTAATACAGGAATAATTTTTAAATTCTGTTTTTGTGCTAAATGTAGATTTGCCAAGGTTTGCGCTTGGATCCCTTGCGTCGCATCGACCACCAAAACCGCCCCTTCGCAAGCAGCCAGAGCGCGAGAAACTTCGTAGGTAAAATCTACATGCCCCGGGGTATCAATTAAATTCAGTTTATAGTTGGTAGATTGTAGCTGGTAGGACATTGTGACCGGTTGAAGTTTTATTGTAATCCCACGTTCTTGCTCCAACTCCATAGTATCCAAATACTGCTCATGCATTTCCCGTTTTTCGACGGTATTGGTCAACTCCAAAAACCGATCGGCTAATGTCGATTTACCATGATCAATGTGTGCGATAATGCAAAAGTTACGGATATTTTTTTGATTCATATATGCAATGTAGTACTAAAAATTATTCATAAACTTAAACCTTTTTATCTATACCTTTTTTTATTTACGTTAAACTTCTATACTTGAAAGTATGGAAGTTTTATACCAGTTAGTAATTACTATAAATTTAATTGAGACTCTACTGAAAGGAGTTTCTATGCCAATCTTTATCCGTATCTGGACAACAGGTGTTGCCCTCGTGAACTTCCTCCGGGAAGTAAATGGTTATGAATTACGAAAATCCTAAAAAATCGAGTTTTATAATCCAAATTCAACTACTTCCGTTTGAAAACGAAAAATCGCGTTAAACACTGAAGTGTCCTTCTCGCCCTGTAATCCCGAGCCGTCCCTTGCCATCCCG
>PFAJ01000011.1:0-5227 GCA_002773695.1 Candidatus Doudnabacteria bacterium CG10_big_fil_rev_8_21_14_0_10_41_10
TAACCCTACTTAAACAAAATCATTAACTTAACTGATCTTGCTCCCGGGGACATATCGCTGAACAGTTAAGCGGACATTTTGCTGACTTGCTACAAAGAGGTTGACCTCTCTTGACAGGCATGGTACAATTTCTCTTGTCTTGTCACCCTTGAAATTTAACTTGTCTATAATCATCTATGCAGGATAAAATTATTGTCCGCGGAGCGAGGGTACACAACCTAAAAAATATTGACGTTGAAATTCCACGAAACAAGCTCGTGGTCATCACCGGACTTTCCGGATCGGGAAAGTCCTCTTTGGCTTTTGACACAATTTATGCCGAAGGCCAAAGAAAATATGTAGAATCACTTTCTGCTTACGCCCGACAGTTTTTAGGTTTGATGGACAAACCAGACGTGGATCAGATAGAAGGTTTGTCGCCGGCTATTTCGATCGATCAAAAAACCGCGTCACATAACCCTCGTTCCACCGTGGGGACGGTTACGGAAATTTATGATTATCTTCGTTTGTTGTTTGCCCGAGTCGGGATTCCTCATTGTCCAGAATGCGGTAAAGTGATAAAAGGCCGATCAGTTACTCAAATGGTTGATCAGATTTTAGAATATCCTAAAGGAACCAAGATTATTTTATTTGCCCCGGTGATTTCTGATAAAAAAGGTGAAAATACCGTGCTACTTATTGAAATGAAAAAAACAGGCTATTCGAAAGTGCGTTTGGACGGAAAATTGATTTCGATTGATGAAGCGATAAACGTCAGGCTTGAAAGAAATAAAAAACATAATATCGATGTTCTAATTGATCGTATCACTATCGACCCCGCCGATCGTTCGCGTGTGGTGGATTCTTTAGAGACCGCGCTTGATTTGGGAAATGGGATTGTTCAAATAGTTTTTGAAGATAAAAATATTTCCTTGCCATCAAAAGGAGAGGAAGTAACCCTTTCACAAAAATTTTCCTGTCCCGACGGACACATTGATATGTCAGAGTTGCATCCTCGTAATTTTTCTTTCAATTCCCCACACGGAGCTTGCAGTGCTTGTACGGGGCTTGGCACCAAACTGGAGGTTGATCCAGATTTAGTGATGCCTAATAAACGGCTGACTTTGGCAGAAGGGGCGGTTCGTCCTTGGTCCAAAACCACCTCACGGCTTTCTTGGTACGGCCGGATGTTACAGGCTTTATCAGATGAGTACAAATTTTCTTTGGATGAACCGGTTGATAAATTACCAAGTAAAGTGATTGATATTATTTTATATGGAAACGGTGGGAAAAAAATTGTCGTGGAAGCTGATACGGAAAAATTTACAGGTGATTTTACAACCAGTTTTGAGGGGGTGGTTAACAACTTGATGCGCCGCTACAAAGAAACTGACTCTGACTACATGAGAAAAGAGATCGAGCAGTATATGCGTGTTAAAAAATGTCCAGAGTGCAAGGGAAGGCGCTTAAGGCCGGAGATTTTAGCGGTTCAGTTGGATGAAACTTCTATTGTTGATGTATCTCAACGAAGTATTGATGAAGCGGCAAAATTTTTTAAAGGACTAAAGTTAAATGAGCGGGAAAAAAAGATTGCTCGACAGATTTTGAAAGAAATTCTTTCTCGGTTGCAATTTTTACAGGATGTTGGTTTAAATTATTTAACGCTTGACCGTACCGCGGACACCTTGTCCGGAGGAGAAGCACAGCGTATCCGACTTGCGACCCAGATTGGGTCTGGTTTGACCGGTGTTTTGTATATTTTAGACGAACCTTCAATTGGTCTTCATCAACGCGACAATGAACGGTTATTAAAAACTCTTAAATCATTGCGCGATTTAGGAAACACAGTAATTGTAGTAGAGCACGATGAAGATACTATTTTGGAATCGGATTATGTCATAGACATTGGTCCGGGCGCAGGGAAGCATGGTGGGGAAGTGGTATTTGCGGGAACCCCGGCGGAATTGAAAAAAGACAGGAAATCTTCTACTGGCCGTTATTTGTCCGGAGTAGACACTATTGACACTCCAAAATCTCGCAAGCGAGGCAACGGAAAAAAAATCTCTATTATCGGCGCTTCTGAATTTAATTTAAAAAATATCGACGTCGAGTTGCCGCTTGGTAAATTTGTTTGTTTGACCGGTGTTTCTGGTAGTGGTAAATCTACTTTACTAAATGAGATTTTAGCTAAAGCGATCCTTTCTTATTTTTATAACGCAAAGGATTTGCCCGGTAAACACAAAAAGATTTTAGGGATTGAGAATATCGACAAAATAATCAATATCGATCAATCACCGATCGGGCGGACCCCACGCAGTAACCCGGCGACTTATACCGGAGTGTTTACCTACATTCGAGATTTGTTTGCCGCAACTACGGAAGCGCGGATGCGAGGGTATCGAGCGGGACGGTTTTCGTTTAATGTCAAAGGCGGTCGCTGCGAAACCTGCGCCGGCGATGGGATGATCAAAATTGAAATGCATTTTTTACCGGATGTTTATGTGCCGTGCGATGAGTGTAAAGGCAAGCGTTACAACAAAGAAGCGTTGGAAATTCATTATAAAGGAAAAACCATTTTTGATATTTTGGAAATGACGGTAGATGAAGCAAAAGTATTTTTCCGAAATATTCCTCTGCTTTACAGAAAATTGGAAGTTTTATCAGAAGTCGGATTGGGTTATATAACACTTGGTCAGTCGGCGACCACATTGTCCGGCGGAGAAGCGCAGCGGATTAAACTGGCAACCGAGTTGTCACGGGCCTCTACCGGCCGGACTTTGTATATTTTAGACGAACCGACCACTGGTTTGCATTATGACGACGTAAAACGCTTACTGAATGTTTTGTCGCGATTGGTAGACAAAGGGAATACCGTGGTGGTTATTGAACACAACCTGCATGTTATCAAATGCGCGGACTGGATCGTGGATTTGGGGCCAGAAGGTGGAGATAAAGGTGGAGAGGTTGTGGCTGAAGGTTCTCCGGAGGAGGTGGCGGCAGTAAAGAAATCTTACACCGGGCAATATTTGAAAAAGATTTTGAAATAGTTTGTTTGTCTTGCTACACTCAACAGAGCGTCAGTGTAGGGAGATCCGGAATCTATAACCTAGATCCCGCATCAAGTGCGGGATGATGAAAAACACCAAGTTTTAAGCCGGGTGTTTTTGTTTAGAATGGGATAATGGGAGAAAGGGGAGAAATAAGGATTAGCACACTAGCCTCCTTCGCCTTTCGGGCTACGGAAGGGCGGGAGTCGGATTTTCCTAGCTTGATGGCAACGGCCTTGTCCTTTTATAGCTTTAACGTAGGGACTAGCACTTGACATAAGAGAGTGCTAACTTTATAATGATATAGAAACGATATGACTTTTAAACAAAAAATTACTTCAAGACAGGCCAAGGTGCTGGCGGCGATTGTTAAAGAATACACGGGAAATCCTACCCCAATCGGGTCCAAAACATTGGAAGACGTCTATAGTTTTGGTTTTTCTTCGGCGACTATTCGAAACGAAATGAAAGCTTTGGAAAAAGCAGGATATATCACTCACCCTCATACTTCCGCTGGAAGGATACCGACCGATGAAGGCTACCGTTATTTTATTTCAGAACTAATGAAACATGTCGAGCTGACTCGCAAAGAACAAGTTCGTTTGCAACAGGAGGTAAAAAAATTGCAAAAGCAACACTACGAACTTGGACGAACGCTTACTCGATTGCTTGCTGACAATTCCAAATCCGCGGTTTTTACCCTGCTCCCGGAGGCGACAAGTGTATCCGGTTTTTCCAACATTGTCGATTCGGACATCCCTCAAGAGAATTTAAAACAAGTTGCTTATTTTTTTGACAATCTTGACCGTGACTGTAAAGCGTTGGTCAAAAAAGAAATTACGGATGTTCAGACATTTATCGGCGACAAAAGTCCGATACCGCTTTCTCGTAATGTGAGCATGATTGTTTCGCAGGTAATATTACCTGACGGGCAAAAAGGATTGGTGGGGATAGTCGGGTCAAAACGAATGAAATACGCGAAGAATATCTCGCTCCTCGAATATGTAAGTAAATTATTATCAGGGGGGTTGGGAGCATACTTGATAATTTTTTAGGATCTTGTCTAGAATAGCGTAGTCGTTCTATGCTGGTTCTATGACCAAGCGGTTGATTAAAAACAGTAAATTATCAAATTCAACAACCGAAAAACCTCAAATCTTGGCTTAATTATCAAAAGAATTCTTAAAAAGAACAAAGCTGTTCTAAACTAACTCTATTTTTAATGTTTATTTTTAAATTTTTAATCAATGACCAATGATGAAATTTCCAAATTAAAGAAAGAACTGGATGAAGTCAGAAAACAATCTGATGATCGTTTAAATTCTTGGAAACGTTCGGCGGCGGATTTTGAAAATTATAAGAAGCGTCGAGCGAAAGAGGACCAGGAGTTGGTGATGTTTGCAAAAGAAATGAGTGTTTTGAAGTTACTACCAACGATTGAATCTCTGGAGGCTGCTCTTTTACACGCGCCTGACGTTGAAGAACACAAAGAATGGCATGAAGGAGTTAAGAAAATAGTAAAAGAGCTGGATAAGGTTTTAAAAGAGCTGGGAGTGGAGAAGATAAAGACAGTTGGTGAAAAATTTGATCATAGTTTACATGAAGCGGTAGAGATGAAAGAAGGGGAGGGTAATAGTGGAGAGATTTTTGAAGAAGTGGCGGCAGGATTTAAAATTAATGGAAAAGTGATAAGGCCAGCAAAAGTGCGAGTTGCCAAGTGAACTAAAATGAAATTTGTTTATTTTGTCATCTCGGACCCCGATCCAGGATCTTCAAGGATGATCAAATAACGTTTTTCTATCGTGTTGATCCTGAATCTCCTCCCAAGGAGGATCTGCCGTGGGCTGAAAGTTTAGGATAACAGTAATAAAAAAGCCAGCGCATGGGCGCGGGCTGGGGGTTGAGAGAGAAGTTGGTGACGTAGAACAGCCAGACGGCTCCAGCCAAGGCTAAGATCGGGATAGCTATTCGATCAAAAAATACAAACTTTGGTGACATTGGAAGCCTCCTTTAGTACAAGGATTTTAATCTATTATCACAAATTAATCAAGTAATTAACTATCACAATATGATTCCGAGGGAGCGAAGCGATTCGAAAAAACCCTTATGCTTGGAGGGAGCAACAGACAAGATGTCCTTCGGTTCCGCTCAGGATGACAAAAACAATTAAGGAAAAAAATTATGCCAAAAATTATAGGAAT
>PFAJ01000011.1:5243-8258 GCA_002773695.1 Candidatus Doudnabacteria bacterium CG10_big_fil_rev_8_21_14_0_10_41_10
TGCCGGGAAAGCTTTTCCATCTTACGTTGCTTTTACCAAAGACAACGAAATGTTGGTAGGGGAACCCGCTAGACGCCAGGCCGTGACCAACCTGGAAGGCACGGTGTTTGCGGTTAAACGTAAAATGGGGACATCAGATAGAATTAAACTTAAAAATAAAGAATATTCACCCGAACAGATTTCCGCTTTTATCTTGCAAAAGATTAAACGCGATGCCGAGGCTTATCTTGGGGAGCCGATCAAAAAAGCGGTGATTACCGTCCCCGCGTATTTTGATGATGCGCAAAGACAAGCGACTAAAAACGCCGGGGAGATTGCAGGATTGGAAGTAATCCGGATTATCAACGAGCCAACTGCCGCCGCTTTGGCGTATGGTTTGGACAAATCTGAAAAAGAACAGAAAATTTTGGTTTATGACTTGGGTGGAGGGACATTGGACGTTACCATTATGGATTTTGGCCAAGGCGTGTTTGAGGTGGTGTCTACATCCGGCGACACGCGTCTTGGAGGTCATGATATGGATGAAGTTTTGATCAACCATTTGGTTTCTGAATTTAAAAATCAGGAAGGGATGGATTTGTCAAAAGATAAAATGGCAATGAATCGTTTGAAAGAGGCGGCAGAAAAAGCCAAGATCGAACTTTCCACAACCATGGAAACCGATATTAACCTTCCGTTTATAACGGCAGACAGTGCCGGCCCAAAACATTTTACCAGTAAAATTACCCGAACGAAACTGGAAGAGCTGGTAAAGCCGATTGTTGAAAAAACTCTTGAGCCGATGAAGAAAGCCCTGGAAGATGCCAAACTTTCTCCTTCTGAGATTGATAAAGTAATAATGGTCGGGGGACCAACCCGTATGCCGATTGTGCAAAAAACCCTGGAAGAATATTTGGGTAAAAAAATTGAGGGTGGAGTGGATCCGATGGAAGCGGTTGCCAAAGGCGCGGCGATTCAGGCTGGAGTTTTGGGTGGAGAAGTAAAAGATGTATTGCTTTTGGATGTAACCCCTCTTACGTTGGGAATTGAAACCCTGGGAGGTGTTCGTACCGCCTTGATTGAAAGAAATACCACGGTACCAACTTCTAAGACTCAAGTATTTTCCACCGCCACCGACAATCAAACATCAGTTGAAATTCATGTATTGCAAGGGGAGCGACCGATGGCTACCGACAACAAGTCTTTAGGCAGGTTTACATTGGACGGTATTCCGCCAGCCCCGCGCGGGGTGCCGCAGGTGGAAGTTATGTTTGATATCGACGCAAACGGGATCTTGAATGTTTCTGCTAAAGATAAGGCTTCCGGTAAAACCCAAAAAATTACAATCACCGGCTCATCCAGTCTTTCGAAAGACGATATTGAAAGAATGAAAAAAGAAGCGGAAGCGCACGCGTCGGATGATCGCAAGAAAAAAGAAACAGTGGAGGTAAGAAATCAAGCTGATCAGATGATTGCTATCACAGAAAAAACTTTGAAAGAAGCAGGTGAAAAGATCAAAGAAGAGGATAGAAAGAAAGTGGAAGAAAAAATTGCCGCCCTCAAACAAGTGAAGGACGCTTCCGACAGAGAAGCTATTAAAAAAGCGACAGAAGAGTTGTCGCAAGAGATCCAAAAAGTTGGGACGGCAATGTACTCCGCCTCCGCCGAAGCTTCGGCGGACAAGCAACAAACAGGACAACAATCTAGTCAAGATAAAAACACAGAAGAGCCAAAAAAAGATAATGAAGAACCGGTAGAAGGGGAATTCAAGGAAAAATCAAACTAACATAAAGTGTCATCCCGGCATTCGCCGTAGGCGGATATCCGGGATCCAGATTTAAGATTTAAGAATGAGAAAGATTTCGCTGACAGTCCTATTGGTAGTAATAATTCTTTTATCGGGAAGCCTTATTGTCTTCAATTTTGGCTCTCTAGGTAAAGAAGATAATTGGTTCAATAAAAATTATCGACTCAAACTAGCACAGTATCCTATTTTGAGATATGTGATAGGATTGCATTATGACGGTGACGGAAGAAGTGATTATCTAGGTAGCCGTTTTGACAAGATTGTGGTAGAAATTGATTCACTAGAGGGGATTACTCCAAACACGCAAGCTTTAGAAGATTTAGTGTCCAGGATTAAGGATGTAACCGGAAAAGAAACCAACTATCTTATTTCAAACAGCGATATTCCAGCCTTTGAATTTGATTCGGAGGAGGTTGGAAGTTTCATAGATCGTTTACGTGTTCACAGCTCGTCTTCCGGTGCAGCTTCGGTTTATGTTCTTTATGCGGGTGTAAATAAAGACGAGCCGACTCTGCTTGGACAGACTTTTAAAGAGTACGGGATTATTGTTTATTCGCAGGCTTTAGACAATTTCGTGTCGCAAAATCCCGCGACAAAAAAACTTTATGAGTCGTCAACAATCTTGCACGAGTTTGGTCATCAGTTAGGGCTTGGGCATAATGATAAGGCGAATTGCCTCATGAATGAAAGTGCCGAGTATAATCACAAGGCACGGTTTCGGGCAGAAGGTGTGATCATGGATTTTTGTCCATTAGAACTCCAGCAAATAAGGTTTATTAAAAATTCATTATAAATTAATTAATTCTAAATTTTAAAAACTATGGCACAACCACAAAATATCCAAATCAAAGTTGATGATGAGACACTAAAAGGGAAATATTCTAATATGATGCAGGTGTCTCACACCAAGCAAGAGTTTATTTTAGATTTTATGAGCGTGTTTCCGCCAACAGGTATTGTCGTTTCTCGGGTTATTACTCGCCCGGAACACTTCAAGAGGATTATTAAAGCGCTTGAAGAAAATTTAAAACGTTACGAGGATCAGCATGGGGAGGTTATAGATGTAGCTGCTCCCGAGCAGAAGTTTGGTTTTCAGGAAAAATAGGAGAAAACAATAACCAATGACTAATTACCATGCCTAATCAATTTTTAAGAATTAATTTTAGTATCCCTCTTTGGGAGCAACTCCCAGGCTTCAGCCGATCCTTTCAAGAGTGATTCTTTCTTTG
>PFAJ01000009.1 GCA_002773695.1 Candidatus Doudnabacteria bacterium CG10_big_fil_rev_8_21_14_0_10_41_10
ACTCATAGTAGAACCAACAGTCGCCGATCGCACCACGCCTTAAAAGCAATGGCTATTTCATCTTGCTCAAACTGTGGCGCCGGGGTTCATCCTCATCAGGTTTGTAAGGACTGTGGATACTATAAAGGTAAGCAAGTTCTTACCCCAAGAGTAAAGAAAAAGAAAGCAAAGAAGTAGGGCACAATTTTCAATTTATACTTTTTAATTTTCATTGAATTATTAATTATAAATTTTAAATTACAAAATTAAAATTTTTTTAAATGTCCAATCGCCATCTATCACGTACGGTTGCGATGCAGGCGCTTTACGAGTGGGACTTCCACGATAAAACCGTGGATCTAAAAAAACTTGCTCGTGAGAGGGTTAAACTTATGTCTCCCGGAAACGAGGAGGACAAGTTTGTGAATGGTTTGGTTTCCGGAGTAGAAAAAAATATTGAAAAGTTGGACCAGATTATAGTCGAGACCGCTCCAGAATGGCCGATTGCGCAAATTACGATTGTCGATCGGAATATTTTACGCCTTGGCATTTTAGAGCTAATGTTTTTAAAAGATGTCCCGCCGAAAGTCGCGATTAACGAAGCAGTCGAGCTGGGAAAGGTTTTTGGCGGGGAATCTTCCGGTAAATTTGTAAATGGTGTTTTAGGAACACTTTATAAAAAAATGGCGGAAAAGGGAGAAATAAAAGAGGAAAAAAAGGAAGAGGAAAAAGATAAAGAAAAAGATTAAAAAAAATAACAAAAAATCCCGCATGGGAGTTTTCGATATAAAAAAGCGAAAAATTTCCATATCTCAACCAGAACATAGTAAACACAAATTGTACCTTCAGAGGATCTCGAATCGTGTAACTAGGCTCTTTTGGTGGAGAAAATCTTGGTCTTTGGTTTTGACCATTATTTTTGTGTCATTTTTTGGAATATCGTTTTGGCACGTTAGCCAAGCCAATCTTTCGTGGAATTATGAACAGCAATCCGAATTCCAAAAAATTCGAGCTTACACACTTGCTCGTTACAGTCAGTTGCCAGTAAAACAAGTTGATCCAAAAACGGAAGAAATAAGAACTTTTTTAGCGGAACGAAAATCTCCATTGGTAGAATACGCGGGGGAGATAGCTCGAATGGATAATTGGAAGTTGATTTTGGGGATTGCACAGGCCGAAAGCAATCTTTGTAAAAAAACTGACAAGAATAATTGCTGGGGGATTGGTCCGGGGAAACCATTTGTTTACGATGATATTAAAAGTAGTTTGTATCACGCGGACTACCTGATTGAAAAATATGGAGAGCAAGGGATGACTCAACCTGAAACCATGGTTAGGACATATGTTGGTTATCATAATCCGACATGGATCGAAGCCATCCAAGACGTATTTTATGATTTGGAGGTGAGAGGGCTATAGAAGTATAAAATTCAAAACTCAAAGTGCAAAATTTAGGTGTCACCCTGCGGGTGACAATTATATAAAAGATTGTCTGCCGAATGCAGACACGATAATTTTATACTTTACATTTTAAACTTTTAATTTTTTATGATTTACATCGCTTCTGATCACGCCGGGTTTCAATTGAAGGGTGTGCTAGTTGAGCATCTAAAATCGAACGGAGTAGAAGTAACCGATTGTGGTCCTCATGAGTTTGACAAGGCTGATGACTACCCGGATTTTGTTTTGCCTTGCGCAGAAAAAGTAGCAAGAGGAGGTAGTGAGGCCAAAGGGATAGTTTTAGGATATTCCGGGCAAGGCGAGGCAATGGCTGCCAATAAAGTGAAAGGAGTACGAGCGGTTTTGTATTATGGTTCAGAAAAGGAGATTATAAAACTAACTCGTCAGCACAACAATGCTAACGTGTTGTCGTTGGGAGCAAATTTTGTAAATGATAAAGAAGCAAAAAAAGTTGTAGATTTATGGCTTGAAACAAAGTATGAGAGTGGAAGGCACGAAAAGAGATTAAAAAAGATTAGTGATTACGAGTTCTCTGCTTAGTTGTAATCTCAGAAGGGTTATTTGGGAATCAGAATCCTAGGTTCCACGATCTCCCTCCTCCGCCTACAGCGGATTCGTGGAGTCCGGAATGACGTAATATTTTATGAAAACTGAAATCATCCCATCAATTTTAGTTAAAAACGAAAACGAATTCGATAAACGATATCGAGTTGTTAGCCAACACGCAAAAACCGCGCAATTAGACGTTTTGGATAATTCTTTTTTACCGTATTCAAGTTTTCATGACGTGGAATATATCGCGACACTAAAACCGAAAATAAATATCGAGGTTCATTTTATGATAAATAACGTAGCAGGGGAACTGCCAAAATGGAATTATTCTTGGGTCAGTAAAATTATTTTTCATATAGAAGCAACGCCTAACGCAGAAATTTTGATTGAGACTATAAAGAGTATGGGGAAAAAAGTCGGGATCGCCATCAACCCAGAAACCTCGGTTTTACAAATTCAGCCGTATATAAAAAAGGTTAACACTGTATTAGTCATGACCGTTCATCCGGGTCGGAACGGCGCGCCGTTTGTCCCAGAGACTTTGGAAAAAGTTAAGGAGATAAGAAATGAAAACCCTAAAGTGAATATCGAGGTAGATGGGGGAATGAATTTGGAAAACGTAAAATCTGCCAAAGACGCGGGAGCAAATTTGTTCGTGGTGGGGAGTTATCTTAGTGGCGAGAAGTTTGGAGAGAGACTGAAAGAGCTGGTGGTGTCATCGCGAGCGTCAGCGAAGCAATCTCATCTTTAATGAAATTTTCGCGGGCACTTCATGCTCTCGTAATAACGACGGTAAATAAAAAAAATGTCTCATTGTAATCGACAAGGTGTTTGAAGCGCGCCAATTGGCGCTGTTTTTTTATTATTTCCGGCAGAATACTCCGGGTTTGCGTCCGGGGGGTTTTTAGGCGCCTGCCCGGCTAAGCCTCGACTCGCGCGAGCAGATGTAAAGTGTTCCCAAAAACCGCAAATGCCAGAGCTTTTTAAAGGGGGACCGTTATGGTAAAATGTTAATAGAGGTATGAATTAAGAATCAAGAATTATGGCAAGGGTTTTCATATGGTTGGGTGTGATCATCTTATTGTTTTCCTTGGAGCCAATTCCTACAAGTTCGCAGAACGTAGATCATCTTGTAATTTCCCAAATTCAAACAACCGGAGGCGCAGGAAAAACTAATAACGATTTTATTGAACTTTATAATCCGACGGGCGCTGATATAGATTTGGAAGGATATCGTTTGTTGAAGCGTACAAAAAATGGATCGTTAGACACCTCAATAAAGTCATTCACCGAGCCGGCAATTATACCCGCGGGCGGTTATTTTTTATGGGCTAATTCTTCCTATACTGATATTTCCGTTATCCCGGATGAAACAACATCGGGAACGATTGCCTTTGACAACGGAGTCGCTTTGCGGTTTGGGCCAAGCGACACGGGAGAAATAATTGATTCGGTCGCTTGGGGAGTTGCTAAAAACGAGTTTATCGAAAGTGTCGCGATTCCTCAAAATCCGGAGGCAAATATGGCGATAAAAAGAAAAAATAATCAAGACACCAATAACAATGCCTCTGATTTTGAAATTGTAACCTCGAATCCAAGGAGTACCCTTAGCTTTTTATTGGAAGAATTTTTCTCCGAGGAAGATCAAAGTTCTTTTTTTCAAGAAGATCAACAAACCCCTCCCGACCGGCCAGCAGTAATTTTTGAAGATACTTACAGCGCGGAATTTATTGTTATTAGTGAAATTGTCCCAAACCCGCCGGGAAAAGACTCGGGCGCAGAGTGGATAGAACTTTACAATTCGGGTGATGACGTAATCGATTTGGGGGGCTGGATGCTTGATGATGAAGGAGAGGGCGTTGGTAGTAGCGCTTACGTTATTCCTGACAATAAATTATTTTCAGGTTTTACTTATCTGGTTGTAACTTTACCCGCCAATTCTTTTGCGCTAAACAATTCCGGGGGAGACTGTATCAGACTGTTTTCTCCCGACGAACAGTTGCAAAAAGAAGTTTGTTATAACGATACGGCGGAAGAAGATAAAAGTTTTGCCAGGCGTTCAGGATCTGTGTACGAGTGGACCGACGTCTTGACTCTTGGCACGCCAAATACTTTTTCTGCAAAAGAAGCGGCGAAAAAAACAGTAACAATTATTGGCGAGGTTGTCATCAACGAGTTGTTTCCAAACCCGGAAGATGATGAAGATGAAGAATTTATCGAATTAAAAAACATAGGTGACGACGAAGTCGATCTTTTGGGTTGGTTGGTTTCGGATGAGCGCCGTATTTATGAGATTAGTGAAGCAGATTTTAGAACCACGGTAATTCCCGCCGGTGGTTATTTGGAGATTCCCAGATTGGTTTCAAAGATTGCTCTTAACAACTCCGGCGGAGAGAAGGTGAGTTTGTTGGCGCCTGATGAAACAGTGAAAGACGAAGTAATCTATGAAGAGTCCGCCAAAGAAGGTAAAAGTTTTTCGAGAGACAACCAAGGAAATTTTTTATGGACAGATATTCCAACGTCGGGCGGTTTGAATAAATTTGAGGAAGCAATCGAGGAGGAGAGAGAGGAAGACGATGGGGAAGTGGCAGGGGAGTCGGTTGAATTTGTGAGTTTGAAGGAAGTACGTGGCATGCCTTTGGGAAGCCAAGTGCAAGTAACCGGACAGATTGTGTCTTTACCGGGAATTTTGGGAGAAAACGTTATCTATATTGCCGGAAGCGGTATACGGGTATTTTTAACAGGTGGTTTTGAACTTTTGGAGCTGTCGGTTGGAGATTTGGTGACTTTGACCGGGGAGTTAACAAGTTTTCATAATGAATTGCAAATTAAAGTTGGCAATATTTCCGATGTCGCAGTCGTTGGTTCAACCAAGGAAAAAGAACCGGTGCGAATAGAAACCGGTCAGGTAGGGGAGAGTTTGGAAGGGCAGTTAGTTAGGCTGGCTGGAGAAGTTGTAGAAAATTCCGGAGACACTTTTTTCATAGATAACGGCTCGGGGCGGGCGCGAATTTATATAATGGGATCAACCGGTATTGAAAAGCCAAAAATCCGCAAGGGCGATGTGGCGGTAGTGACAGGCGTGGTTAGTCAATTTAATGAAAATTATCGGGTCCTCCCTCGCGTTTTTTCAGATATAGAAGTCGGACAAATTGCCGTGGTGTCTGGCACCTTACCACGCACCGGTACGGATTACTGGATAAAAGTTTTGTTTATTATTATTTGCGCTTTGGTGGCGTTTGAAGTAGGGGACTATATTCTAAAAAGGATTTCCGCATGGAGAAACAAAATTTAAAATTAATTCTGGTCGTGCCCGTAATTATTTTCGTAAGTTTTCTTACGATTATTTTTATTTACAATTTTTTAGGATTACCTGACCATCAAGAGATTATCAGCTCGGTTGAAAAATATTACAGCCAATACGGATATCTGGTCGTAGTTGTCGGAGCGATCGCAGAAGGCATCCTGTTTATAAACTGGTATTTACCCGGCTCGGTGACCGCGGCTTTGGGGGTGGTGTTTAGTCAGCAAGCCGGACTAAATATTTTTTTGGTTTTAGCTTTAATAATGTTAAGTTTTTATTTTACGGCGATAATTAATTATTTTTTGGGTCGGTATGGCTGGTACAGGTTTTTTATCAAACTTGGCCTTCGCGGACCTTTGGAAAAAGTCAAAAAACGAACTGAAAGTAAAGGTTTAAAAATAATTTTTTTAACCTATATACATCCGAACCTCGGAGCATTAACCGCGACAAGCGCGGGGATCTTGGGATTATCTTTTAAAAAGTTTTTAGTATACTCGGCTTTTGCCACGATTATTTGGAATATTTTTTGGGGGGCACTTATTTATTACACAGGAATAAAAGTCCTCGGTTATTTAAACATGAAGACCCTGGCCGCAATACTTGCAGTTTGGATCGGTTGGTCCGCGCTAAAATATTTTAGAAAAAGAAAAATTTCCATGCAAGGTGAGGGTTTGCAAAATGGCGAATAGAGGTTATAATATAGTTGAAATATTATTAATCATTTGAAAAAATATGAATAAAGCAGCGTTAATTGATGTCCTTTCCGAGCGGCTTGGTATTGGTAAATCCGAATCTGAAAAAACCCTTAACACATTAGTTGAGGTTATCACTAACACAATAAAAAATGGTGAAGAAGTCACCATCACTGGATTTGGCGCTTTTTCAGTCCACCAACGGAAAGGTCGGATTGGGGTAAATCCTCGCAATCCATCTGAAAAAATTGATATTCCTTCTGTTCGTACGCCGAAGTTTAAGGCTGGTAAATCTTTGAAAGAGGCTGTAAGATAAGCGCCGTACAAAATAAAAGATCCACGCAAGGATCTTTTTGTATTGAGTCGCTTTAATGCTTGTATTATAATAAGATAGTGGTATTAAATTATCGGGGAGTAGTATACCGGTAGTACGTCTGCTTTGGGAGCAGATAGACCGGGTTCGATTCCCGGCTCCCCGATGAGGATGAACAAAAAAATGATCGAAAATCAATACAATACTTTAAAAAATTGGAAGATTTGGTGCCAGACGATAATGGTAGTTTCTTTAATAGGAATTATTGACGCTTCTTATTTAACTTTTAAAAGTTTTACTCATGGGCCGGTTCCTTGTTCGATTACAAATGGTTGCGCAGATGTGCTGACCAGCCAGTACTCGTCGGTTTATGGATTACCAACTTCTGTTTTTGGAGTAATATTTTATCTGTTAGTTTTAGTTTTTACATACGCATTATTTTATCGGAAAAAGGTTAAGTTTTTTTCATATTTATTTTGGTTGAGCGCGGTAGCGTTTTTAGTGTCGTTTGCTTTGGTTTATATTCAATTGTTTACTATAAAAGCTATTTGTCCTTATTGCATGGTTTCTGCTTTACTTTCGACTGTAATATTTACTTTGTTGGTAATTTTTAGATTTAGCAACGATTCCCCGTTGAAACAAAAACGAGAAGAGGAAACCAGTTTTGTTTCTTAGTTTGTTACAAAAATTAAAATTAGCTAAATGTACGGACGACCAAAATTTCTAATTTTTTTACTAAGGTTTTGTATGGGTTGGTTGCTTTTTTATTCCGGAATCACCAAGGTATTTGATTCTTCGTGGACATCTAAAGGGTATTTGGAAAACGCGTCTACATTTAGCGGGTTGTATGATTGGCTTACAGGACCGCAGAATATTGTGTTTATAGATTTTGTGGTTCAGTGGGGGATGGTGTTGTTGGGCGCGGCTTTGATCTTAGGTTTGTTTACCAGGCTGGCAGCTGGGTTGGCCGCGGTTTTAATGATGTTGTATTATTTTCCGGTTTTGGATTTTCCTTATGCCGGTCAAAATGGTTTTTTGATTGATGAGCATATTATTTATGCTTTGGCGTTTTTGCTTCTGATTCGCCTTAAAGCCGGCCGTAGTTTTGGGATCGGTTCGTTGTTTGGAAGAAATTCGTACTAGGAAAACTCACAATTTAAGGTGTAAAACGCAAAATTATTGTGTTCCATCGGGACTTTTAGTTTAAAGATAATGATTCGGTTGTGTAATTTTTACAGAAAATTAATTTATAAAAGCCGTTACTGGCTTTATTTTATTGTTGCTTTGGCGATTGTTTGGGCGGTGTTTGCTTTTGTACTTGCTATTTCGTTTCCCGCAACCTACCCCGCGTTTATTGGTTTTTTAGGAGAAACTTTTGGAAAAATTTTGGGAGATTCGGATCCGGATCAAAAATTCGAGTTAGCCAAAGTCTTGTTTAAGCAAAATTTTATCGCTTCATTTTTAGATGTCGCGTTTGGCATTGTGTTTGGTTTAGTTTCGGTTATTTCCATCACGGTTAATTTTTTTGCTTTAGGATTTTTGTCGGCACCTGCCATCGCCCCACAGGTTTTTGGGACAGAATCGGTTTCTTTATTGGTTTTTATAATAGCAATTTTACCGCACGGAATTTTTGAGATCCCAGCGATATTTTTATCAGCCGCTTTTGGAATGCGGATTGGTTGGTATTGGTTGCTACCCAGTTCTTCCGGAAAGCGGCGTAAAGTTTTAAAAGATTCCATTTTTGACTCTCTAAAGATTTTACCTTTAGTTTTCGTGCTTTTAATAATCGCGGCATTAGTGGAATCCTATGTGACGGGGTGGATAATCGGATTTTAAAAATGTCCCTTTTTTGTTTCCGGGAGGCAATTGCAAATACAACACCTCTCCCAAGCGGGAGATGGAGAAAAGTCAGAGTAGATTGTTTATGAATTTTTTTGACGAAGTTTTTAAAACAATAAAGAAGATTCCCAGAGGCAAGGTTGCTACTTACGGCCAGGTCGCGGCGCTTTCCGGCTCTCCGCGCGCCACCAAACAGGTTGGTTGGGCACTGCATCAGACGGGTGATAAAGGTTTAGAAAAAGTCCCGTGGCATAGGGTGGTTAACCGACAGGGAAGGATTTCTATAATTCATACGGACCATCCAGCAGAAGAATAAGCAATGCTCTTGAAAAAAGAGAAAATTTCTGTAGAATATAAGGACGGGAATTATTGGATAGACCTTTCCCAATATATTTGGAAAACCCCAAATTTTAAATGTCAAACCAAGTCCAAAATTCAAATGACAAAACAGTTTACAATTTAAGCTTAACTAATTGATTTGGTATTTGGATTTTGACATTTGAGTTTTCAAATATGCGAGTGTCGTATAATGGTAATACCTCAGCTTTCCAAGCTGATGCTAGGGGTTCGATTCCCCTCACTCGCTTAGAAAAATACCCCGACATCATGTCGGGATATTTTT